>DATMZL010001155.1:0-5334 GCA_035607075.1 Polyangia bacterium | reverse complement strand
GCGGCGACCAGCCCGGTGAGCGCGCTCATCGACGCCTCCGCGCCGACCCGAGCTTGTCCTTCAACTTCGCCTTCAAGGCCTCTGCGACCGAGCGGCGCACGGCCTTGCGATCGTCCGCGATCTCATCGAGCAGCCAGTAGTGCAGGACGCGATCCCCGACCACCGCGAACGCGCGAGAGAACTGGAGGTCAGCGGCGCCCGCGCGCGCGCCGGCCCGCCCGAGGCAAGCGCGGCACAGGCACGGCAGCGGGGACTCGTCGTCGTGCGCCGTGAAGTTGACCAGCGGGGCGAGCAACGCCAGCGCTTCCTCGCTGCGCCCGGCATCGTCCAGGGCCTCCGCGGCGCGCCGGCGGACCTCGAGGTCATCCGGAGCCGCCTCGACCCGCGCGAGCAGCGACGCGATCTCGGCGCTGGCCCCTGCCGTCATGCGCGCCGAGTATCGCGCCCCGCGCTTGCGCTTGTCGATGGTCGCGAGCACGGCCATGATGGCGGGCCGATGCGGCCGCCGCAGGACACGAACGCGATCGTCGGGAGCCACGAGATCCTGTTCATCGTGCTCGACACGCTCCGGATGGACGTCGCGCAGCGGTGCTGGGCGGAGGGACGGCTGCCGACGCTCGCGCAACACCTGCCGCCGGAGGGCTGGGAAGAGCGGCACACGCCCGGCAACTTCACCTTCGCCGCCCACCAGGCGTTCTTTGCCGGCTTCCTGCCCACGCCCGCGCGTCCGGGGCGCCACGCGCGTCGCTTCGCCCTGCGCTTCGAAGGGAGCGAGACCACCACGGCCGAGACCTGCGTGCTGGATGCGCCCGACATCGTCCACGGCCTGGCGGACCGCGGCTATCACACTGCGTGCATCGGCGGCGTGGGCTTCTTCAACATGCGCAATCCGCTGGGACGCGTGCTCCCCGCGCTCTTCGACGAGAGCCACTGGCGGCCCGAGCTGAGTGTGGCCGACCCGCGCTCGTTCGAAAATCAGGTGGAGGTGGCCGAGGAGATCGCCGCGCGCGCGCCGGCGGATCGGCGGCTGTTTCTTTTCATCAACGTTGCGGCCTTGCACCAGCCCAATCACTTCTACCTGGAAGGTGGGCTACCGCAGGACACGCTCGAGTCGCACGCGGCGGCGCTGGTCTACGTGGATCGGCACCTGCCGCGCCTGCTGGCGGCGGTGGCCCGCCGAGGTCACACGTTCTGCATCGTCTGCTCGGACCACGGCACCGCGTACGGCGAGGACGGGTGGTACGGACACCGCGTCGGCCATCCGACGGTGTGGACGGTGCCCTACGGCGAGTTCGTGGTGGCGCGGCAGGCGGCGCCACCTGAATTGGCGGGACGCGCATGACCTCGCCGCTCGCCGATCCGCCGTACGGCGCGTATCTCTACTCGTATCCGCACAAGACGGCTTACCGGCCGCTGCCGCAACCGCGGCGGCTGGCGGACGTCTGGGCGCGCGAGCGGCGCGAGGCGCTGTTCCTGTACCTGCACGTGCCCTTCTGCGAGATGCGCTGCGGATTCTGCAACCTGTTCACGACGGCGCGACCGAAGGCCGACTTCGTCGACAGCTACCTGGACACCCTGGAGCGCCAGGCACGACGCGCGCGCGCGGCCCTGGAGGAGGGCGCGGGCGGACCGTTCTCGTTCGCGCGCTTCGCCGTCGGCGGCGGGACGCCCACCCTGTTGTCCGAAGCGGCGCTGGCGCGATTGCTGGACGTGGCCGAGGTGATCATGGGCGCGGACCTGGCGCGCCTCCCCGGATCGGCCGAGACATCGCCCGAGACAGCGACGGTCGAAAAGCTGCGCCTGCTTGTCGAGCGCGGGGCCGATCGCCTGAGCATCGGGGTGCAGAGCTTCATCGAGGCCGAGACCCGCGCCGTGAACCGCCCCCAGGACCCGGCGGAGGCCCACGCGGCGATCGAGGCGATGCGCGCCGCGGGGCCGAGCACCGTGAACGTCGATCTCATCTACGGGCTGCCGGGACAGACCGCGGCCAGCTGGCAGTTCACGCTGGACGAGACGCTGCGCCACGAGCCGGAGGAGGTCTACCTCTATCCTCTATATGTGCGGCCGCTGACGACGCTGGGCCGGCGCCGCGCGAACGGGCAAGAGTTCGATGACTACCGGCTCGCGCTCTACCGCCAGGCCTGCGAGCATCTTGGCGCCGCGGGATACCGCCAGATCTCCATGCGCATGTTTCGCGCGGCGCGCGCGCCATCCGTGGACGGCCCGGTGTTCTGCTGCCAGGACGACGGCATGCTGGGCCTGGGCTGCGGGGCCCGTTCGTACACCGCCGAGCTGCACTACTCGACGGAGTTTGCCGTCGGCGCGGCGGGGGTACGCGAGATCCTGGCCAGCTGGGTGGCGCGCGACGAGAGCTCGTTCGACGTGGCCGATTACGGCTTCGTTCTCGACGAGGACGAGCGCCGGCGCCGCTTCGTCATCCTGTCGCTGCTGGCTGACGAAGGTCTCGACCGCCGGCGGTACGCCGACCGCTTCGGCGACGATCCCCTGGTGCATCTGCCCGCGCTGGACGCGCTCGAGCCCGAGGGCCTGGCGAGCTGGCAGGGACCGAGCTTGCGCCTCACGGCGCGCGGGTTCGAACGCGCCGACGCCATCGGCCCCTGGCTGCAGTCGCCGCGCGTGCGCGATCTGATGAACGAGTGGGAGCTCAGGTGAATGCGGCTCTCAATCCTTTACCGGGGGCCGCTGGAAAGCTGCAACTACGGCTGCGCGTACTGCCCGTTCGCCAAGCGGGTCGACACGCGGGCGCAGCTGGCGACCGATCGCGCCGCCTGGGAACGCTTCGTCGACTGGGTGGCCGCCCGACCCGCCGACGATGAGATCGGCGTCTTCGTCACGCCCTGGGGTGAGGCGCTGGTCCGGCGGTGGTACGGCGAGGGCCTGGCCCGCCTCTCGCGGCTGCCGCAGGTGGCGCGCGCGGCGGCGCAGACGAACCTGTCGGGTCGCCTCGACTGGTTGGCCGACGCCGATCCGGCGCGCGTGGGGCTGTGGTGCACGTACCATCCCGAATGGACCACGCGCGAGCGCTTCCTCGCCCGCTGCCGGCGCCTCGAAGCGGCCGGGGTCAGCTACAGCGTGGGCATCGTCGGGTTCGCCCGCTTCCTCGACGAGGCGCGCGCGCTGCGCGCGGCGCTGCCCGCGCACGTCTACCTGTGGGTGAACGCCGTCAAGCGGGAAAGTGAATCGAACCAGTACGACGAGCGCGCGGTGGCCGACTGGGAGGCGATCGATCCGTTGTTTCGCTACAACGTGCCCAGCTACCCGAGCCGGGGACGGCCCTGCCGGGCCGGACACAGCGCGGTCACCGTCGACGGCGACGGAACGCTCCGACGCTGCCACTTCGTGCCCGAGCCGATCGGTAACATCTACGAGCCCGGGTGGGAGGCGGCGCTGGCCCCGCGCGCTTGTCCCAACGAAACCTGCCGCTGCCACATCGGCTACGTTCACCTCGAATATCTCGAGCTCGACAAGCTGTTCGGCTCAGGCCTGCTCGAACGGGTACCACCGGCACTGGCGTGGCGCAGCGGGCAGCGATCGCTGCCCGTCGTCGCAGGTTGATTCGAGCCCGCGCGCGGATGATCGGCGATGCGCGAAGCACTGCAGCTGTTTGCCCTCGCCCCGCGAAGCGGGGAGAGGGTAAGGGGGGTAAGGGTGAGGGGCCGTCTTCACCGCGGGCCCCCCTCACCCGAGCCTTCGGCTCGACCTCTCCCCTATCGGGGGCGAGGTGAAGACTCCTGCGCAAGCGCGGCGCGGATCTGCCACTCGTAGACGTCGAGGCCGTCGCGGGTGAGATTCGGGAGCAGGTCGCCGAAGGCGTTCGCTTCCAAGACGGCGTGCGACTTGAAGCGGGGCGTGTACATCAGATCGACGCCGACGTGCAGGGCGCCGGGATGGGCGGCGGCCACCCGCGCGCAGGTTTCCATCGCGGCGTCGACGGCGTCCGGCGCAGCGGCACGCAACGCGTCCGGATCTCCGCGGCGGCCGCCGAGGTGAAGGTTTGTGATCGGGTGCGTGCTGGTCCGCACCACCGTGAACGCCGGCTGGCCGGCGATCACCAGCACGCGCGTGTCGAAGTAGCGGTTGTCGAGCCGCGCCTTCGGGAGATTGAGCTCGACCTGCGAGCCCTCGCGCAGCAGGAAGGCGAGAATCTCCGCCACGCGCTCGGGCGCGCGCACCACCCGCACGCGCAACGAATTGAACCAGCCGTCGCGTGCCTGCTCGATCGTCGTCATCAACGTGCCGCCCTGCCCGGCCTGGTAGATCGCCAGGCACGAGGCCGAGGAGCCGCACGACAGCTTCACGTAGACGCTGCGCCAGCCGCGGGCCCGCATGGCCGCGCGCAGGGCGTCGGGATCGGTTGTGGGCTCGAGCGCGGGCGGCACCGGGATGCCGAACGCGTTGTAGCGGCGCCAGGTCTCACGCTTGTCGAACAACGCGGCGATCTCCGCGGGCGGGTTGAGCACGCGCCAGCGCGGCCGCGCGGCCAGCACCGCCGCGACGTCGTCGAGCACGCGCAAGAACCCGAGGTGGGCCTGGCGGGGGCAGAGGATGCGGCCGCGGCTCGGCGCCAGCTTGGCCAGCGCGGCCGGCGCGATCGTCGCCACGCCGGCCGCGCGGGCGTCTGCGTAGCCACGTGCCAGAAACGCGCGCTCAACGCCGTCGTCCTCGCCCGCCGAATCGATGCGCACGAACGCCGGCGTGGCGGGCAGCGCGGCGAGGACCCGCGGATCGTCGACCAGCGCGCGCCAGGCCACCACCGTTGCGGGCGCCAACCCTTGCCGGGCCAGCGCCGCCTGGAACAGCGTGACCCGCCGGTTCTCGGGGTTGCCGATGAGGACGAAACGCGGGACCGATACCTGCGCGCTCACTCGCCGACGGACGCGTAGCGATCGTCCTCGTCGCCTTCGCGCTGATAGCTGGTGCGCACGTCGGGGCACAGCGTCGCGACCGCCTCCACCATCTCGTCGCTGAGGAAGTTCTCGTCCAGGTCGATGCGTTCCAGGTGCGCGAAGGCGGGCGCGCTGGCCAGAAGAGAGCGTGCGCCCTCGTCGCTGAGCGTGCCCTTCGACAGATCGAGGACGCGCAGCTGTCGCAGCACCGCGCTCCTGCCCAGCACACCCGCCAGCTCGTCGGCGAACTCGCCGTTGCACAGGCCCAGGTCGCGCAGCGCCGGCAGTCCCCGGCCATCGAGGATGGGCGCCAGGTCCTTCACGCCGCCCGAGGCTCCGTACCTTTCGTTGCCGAAGTAAAGCGAGAGGGACTCGAGCTTCGGCCAGCGGGCTTTGGCCACCTCGCGGATGTTCTCGGCGGTGAAAC
>DATMZL010000065.1:0-2537 GCA_035607075.1 Polyangia bacterium | reverse complement strand
CAGAAAGGCGCTGACGCCGCGCGCACCGGGCTCGTCCGGGTTGGTGCGGGCGAAGACGGTGAACAGCCCGGCGTGCGGCGCGTTGGTGATGAAGCGCTTGGTGCCGTTCAGCACGTAATCGTCGCCGTCGCGCCGGGCGCTGGTGCGCAGGCTCGCGGCATCGGACCCCGCCTCGGGTTCGGTCAGCGCGAAGGCGCCGACGATCTCGCCGGACGCCAGCTTGGGCAGGTACTTCTTCCGCTGCTCAGCCGTCCCGAACAGGACGATCGGCATCGTGCCGATGCCGACGTGAGCGCCGAAGCTGACCGCGAACGATCCGGACCGGCTGGCCGCCTCGGTGATCAGGCTGCTGCTGGTCTTGTCGCCGCCGAGGCCGCCGTACTCCTCGGGAACGTCGTGGCCGAGGAGGCCGACCGCGCCCGCCTTCTGCAGCAACTCTCGCATGAGGCCGGGTTTCTTCGCCTCGATCTCGGTGACCCGCGGCAGGACCTCGCGCAGGACGAAGTCATCCGCCGTCTCTTTCATCATGCGTTGCTCGTCGGACAGCATCTCCGGCGTGAAGACGGTGACGGAACCGGTTGCCTCGAGCAGAAAGCCGCCCCCAGGTGAGAGCGTGATCTTTTGTGTCGCCATGGTCAGGGTCCGATCGTGATCTTGCGTATTCGGTGGTACGGGAAGGCGCTACCGGCCTCCCCCAGCGTACCATCGGCTACGTAGATCGTAGCGCCATCCGCGCTGACCGCGATCCCTTCCTGCCCGTAGAACTCGGCCGTGTTGCCCGAGCCGTCCATGAACCCGCCCGTCCCGTCGCCCGCGACGGTCGTCACCGCGCCGTTCGCGGCGATGCGCCGGATGCGGTGCGCGTTCGCATCGGAGACGTACACGGCGCCGCTCGCGTCGGCCGCCAGCGCGAGGGGCCAGTCGAAGCGCGCGCCCGCGCGTGGCCCGTCGATCGTCCCGGCGACGCCGTCACCCGCGAACGTTGTCACGACGCCGGCGAGCGACACCTCGCGCAGGATGTGGGCCAAGCGATCGGCGACGATGATGCGATCGCCGGGCAGCACGATAATGGCGCGCGGATCGACGAAGCGCGCGGTGCTGCCCGTGCCGTTCACGGACCCCGGGCATCCCGGCAGGCCGGCCAGGTCGAAGATGCTGCCGTTCGCCGGATCGAAGACGCGGACGCGCACGTTCGCGAAGTCGGCCAGCACGAGGCGCCCGTCGGACAGCGCGGCGAAGCTCCGTGGGCGGCCGAGGTTCGCGCCCACGGCGGTCGCGACGCCGCTGGTGTTGTCGATGCGCCAGATCGTGCCGCTCGTCGGGTTGCGCTGGCCGCTCGGGTTGTTGTCGGTCTGCGCGTAGAGGACGCTGCCGAAGACGGCGAGACCGAACGGGCGCGTGAAGTTGCTCTGCACCGTCAGCGTCGACAGCGTTCCGTCGGCCGCGACCACGCGCCGCAGGCGGTTGTTGTCGAAGTCCGATACCGCGAGCGTCCCCGCCGCTTCGATGACGATGCTCACCGGGTTGCTGAACTGGCCGATGCCGAACGCGCCGTCCATCGTGCCCGGCGTCCCGCCGCCCGCCAGCGTCGACACAGACACGTTCGGCAAGAAGGTGACGTTGTCGGGCATCGGTCCGGGCATGCCGGCGTCGAACGGCGGCAGCGTGCAGTCCACGGCGCCGCCGGTGCCGCCTGTATCGGCGCCGCCCGTTCCCGCGTTTCCGCCGCTGCCACCGCCTGTCCCTCCGGTGTCGCCTGCGCTGCCGCCGGTTCCCGCGTTGCCGCTCGTGCTGCCCGCCGCGCCACCGGTGCCAGCGCCGCCGCTCGCGCTCCCGCCGGTACCGCCGCCGCCCGCGCCGGTGCCGGCGTTGCCGCCGCCGGTGCCGCTCGCGTTGCCGCCCGCTCCGCTCGCGCTGCCGCCTGTGCCGCTCGCGCTGCCGCCTGTGCCGCCGCTCGCGCCGCCCGCGCCCGCGCCTCCATTCGCACTGCCGCCGGTACCGGTTCCTGCGTTGCCGCCCGTCGCACCACCGCCCTTACCACCCGCACCCGCACCGCCGCTCGCGTTGCCGCCCGTCCCGCTGCTGCCGCCTTTGCCGCCGACTCCGCCCATGGTTCCACCGCTCGCGCCGCCACCGCCGCGGCCGCCGCCAGCGGTGCCCGCAGTCGTGCCACCGCCGCCCGACATGCCGCCCGTGCCCGACGTGCCCGCTGCGCCCGCGCCTCCGGTGCCGGCGCTGCCGCCGCCGCGTCCGCCACCCGCTGTCGCGCCGCCAGTTCCAGCCGTGCCGCTGGTGCCACCGCGCCCGCCCGCACCGCCGCGTCCACCGCCGCCGCCGTGGCCCGCGGCCCCACCCGCCGCGCCGCCCTTGCCACCTTTGTTCGCGTTCGATTCGTCGCCGCACGCGATCGGCGCCGCGAACAGCAACACCACGACCAGCGAACGAAAACAGAACTTCGTCTCGGGCCCCCACGACCACCGAGGGTGCTGCATTCGTGAACTATCCTAACTCGTTTCGCGGCCCTTGTCTGGCCGCCG
>DATMZL010000066.1:0-6290 GCA_035607075.1 Polyangia bacterium | reverse complement strand
CTGCGCGACGGCGGCGGACGCCTGCGCCACGAGGAATGCCTCACGCGCGACGGCTTCGATGGTCCGTTCACCATCATGTATCACGCCGACCGGCCGCACACCGCGACGGTCGCGGCGGCCGCGCACGGCTGGGAGACCCCGGCGCCGGCGGATGACAAACAGCGCCCGCTCGCGCGCCGCCACTACCGTTCGCAGGAGGTGCCGCGACGGGGCGGCCCGGCGCTGGACGCGCGCGTGCCGCTGCTGTTCAACCCCGACGTCGTCATCTCGATCGTCCATCCGGACGAGGCCGACCCGGTCTATTTCGCGAACGGCGACGGCGACGATCTGTACTTCGTCGTCGAGGGTGGCGGCGTGCTGCGCTCGATGCTGGGCGACGTCGCGTTCCAGGCGCACGACTACGTGTTCGTGCCCAAGGGCCTCATGCACCGTTTCTTGCCCGACGATCGCGCGCAGGTGTGGCTGTCGATCGAGTGCGCGGCCGGCTTCGGGCTGCCACGGCAGTGGCGCAACGAGGTCGGCCAGCTGCGCATGGACGCGCCCTACAGCCACCGCGATTTCAGGCGGCCCGTGTTCGCGGGTCCGCGCGACGAGGGACTGCGCGATCTGGTTGTGAAGCGCGGCGACGCGTTCCACGGCTTCCAGCATTCGCACGCGCCCCTGGACGTGGTCGGCTGGGACGGCACGGTGTATCCGTGGGCGTTCCCAATCCTGAACTTTCAACCGCGCGTCGGGCTGGTCCACCTGCCGCCGACGGTGCACGGAACCTTCGCGACGCGCGGCGCGCTGATCTGCAGCTTCGTCCCGCGCCCGCTCGACTTCCACCCCGACGCCATCCCCTGCCCTTACCCGCACTCGTCCGTCGGATGCGACGAGATCATCTTCTACTGCGCCGGCCAGTTCACCTCGCGCAAAGGCGTCGGTCCGGGCAGCATCTCCCACCACCCCGCGGGCGTCATGCACGGCCCGCACCCCGGCGCCTACGAAGGCAGCATCGGCGCGCGCGCGACCGACGAGATCGCCGTCATGCTGGACACGTACCGCCCGCTGCAAGCAACCGACGCGGCACGCGCGGTCGAAGACGCCGAGTACCACGCGAGCTTCGGTTAGCGCCGCGACTACGAGAACTACGCAGCCGCGTCGGGCGGCCGGACCAGCGTGATCTCGTCGGGCGACTTCAGCGGCAGGAACACCGAGAACGTCGAACCCTTGCTGAGCTCGCTCTCGACGGCGACTTTGCCGCCGTGCAGCTCGACGAGGCGGCGGGTCAACGCGAGGCCCAGGCCCGTGCCCTCGGACCGCACGCCGTTCGCCTGCGGAAGCTGCTCGAACTCGCGGAACAGCCGCGGCAGATCCTCCTTCGCGATCCCGACCCCCGTGTCGGAGACGCTCACCACGACGTGACGCGCGTCCGCCCGAGCCGACACCCGAACCATCCCTCCGCGCGGCGTGAACTTGATCGCGTTCGCGATCAAGTTGTAGAGCACCTGCTTGATGCGGCCGGGATCGATGTGCACCTCGGGCAGCGTCGCCGGCACGTCGACGTCCAGGTCGATGCCCTTCTTGGCCGCGACGGCCGCGATCACGCTGCGGACGACGTCGACGATGCTGCCGATGGGTGTGCGCTCGTAGGCGAGATCCATGCGTCCCGCCTCCACCTTCGAGATGTCGAGGATGTCGTTGACCAGCTGAAGCAGGTGCCGGCCCGAAACCAGCACGTTCTTCACGTACGTTCGTTGCTTGTTGTTGAGATCGCCGAAGATCTCTTGCTCGAGCAGCTCGGAGAACCCGATGACGGCGTTCAGCGGCGTGCGCAGCTCGTGGCTCATGTTGGCGAGGAACGCGCTCTTCGCCTGATTGGCGGTGTCGGCTGCGTCCTTCGCTGACCGCATCTCGCGCTGGGCGCGCTCGCGCTCCTCGACCTCGCGGCGCATGCGAACGTTGGCCTCCAGCAGCTGGCTGGTGCGCTTCTCGACGCGATTCTCCAGGTCCGCGTGCGTCGCGCGCAACGATTCCTCGGCCGCCTTGCGGGCGGTGATGTCGCTGAACGACGCCATCGCCGCGTAGGGCCCGGTTTCGCCGAAGCGAACCAGGGGCTGCGAGTTCATCGAGATCCAGACGCGGCTCCCATCCTTTCGCGTCACCCCCAGCACGCGGTTCTGGCGCGCCTCGCCCGTCCGCAGCGTGACCAGGAACGGCAGCTCCAGCGCGAGGACCGTCCGTTCGTCCTCACCGACGACGGACGCGAACGCGTCGGCGCCGGGCGATCCGAGCAGCTCGATCGACGAACGCGCCAGGATGCGTTCGGCGCTCGCGTTGGTCGCCAGCAGGCGGCCGTCGCTGTCGACCAGGACGATGCCCTCGTCCAGCGCCGCGATCACGGAGCGGTAGCGCTCCTCGCTGTCGCGCAGGCCTTGCTCCATGCGCTTGCGCTCCATGAACTGGCCGATCTGACCGCCCAGCGCGCTCAACATCGACAGGTGATCGTCGTTCGCGTGGCGAACCTCCGTGCTGTAGAACGACATCACACCGATGACCTCAGGCCCGTTGCGCAGCGGGATCGCGAACGCGCCATGCAGGCCGCTGTCCCGGGCCTGCATCGCCACCGGCAGCATCGGCTCCTCCGCGAGATCTTGAATCCAGAGCGGCAGGTGCCGCTGCCACACCCGCCCCGCCAGATCGACGTCGGGCGCGATGCGCAACGATCGGCGCTGCTCGAGATAGTCGCCGCCCGTGAAGTCCTCGGTCTGCCAGATGTCCACGCAGCGCAGGAACTGGCGGCTGTCGTCGACCTGCCACAACTCGCCGACGTGCCAGCCCTGGTTCTCGCCCATGATCCGCAGGACCACAGGCGCGGCTTCCTCGAGGCTGTTCGCGCCGGCGAGCACGCGCGTGATCACGTATTGCAGCGAGAGCAGCCGCTCGGTCCGCTGCCGCTCTGCCACCTCGCGCTCCAGCGCCACGCGGCTGGCGTCCAGCGTCGCCTGCTTGCGCGCGTCGCGCAGCATGTCGGCCTGCTTCCGGATGATGAACAGCGCGAGGATGACGTCCTCGACGAGCATCAGGCCGACGTCGTTCGCCCAGGCCCAGTGAGAAACAGCGCCCTGGCCGTACACGGAGTGCGGCCAGAAGAAGCACCCCAGCACGTGGTCGGTCAGCGTCACGGCGCTGGCCAGCACGATCACGGCGATGTCGCGGTACAGAAACAGGAACAGCAGCGACACGAAGATCGCGTAGTGCATCTCGGGCCGGCCGCCCGCGACGTGGATCAGCAGCGACGTCATCAGGCCCTGCCCGACGGCGATCTCGCGCCGCGTGGAACCGGAGCCAGGGCGCGAATACACGGCGATCAGCGGCAGCGTCGTGATGACGACGCCCAGCCCCAGCGCCTTCCAGGCGAGCCACGGCATCCCGAGCGGGCCCTGCCAGGGCTGCGGCGACGCCACCAGCGCGGTGATGATGGCGAGGACGGTCTGGCCGAGCAGCAACCACAGGAACAGCCGGTCGGTGAACTCCCAGACCTCCTGGCGGTACTCGGCCAGCTGCCGGCGCGTCCCCGGCGTCTCGTTGGCGAGCGGACCGCGCTTGCGTCGCGCGTCCGACGAGGTCTTAGATGGCGATGCCACCGCGCGGCGCCCCTAGCGGCGGACCGGCCGCCTCGGACAGGGCCAGCCGGGCGATCGGCAGCCGCACGCAGAAGCAGCCGCCGCGCCCGGCGCCGTCCTCCACCCAGATGGCGCCGCCATGAACGCCGACGGCGCGCCGGCAGAACACCAGGCCCAGCCCGTGGCTGCCGCGGGCGCCGGCGCCCGAGCGGCCTTCCACGCGGCCGTACTTCTCGAAGATGAGGTGGCGGTACGGCGTCGGCACGCCCTCGCCCTCGTCGCGCACGCGAATCTCGACCGCGGGCTCGGCGCCGTCGTCCATCGTGGCGGGTAGGATCTCGATCGTGATCGTGGTGTGCCGCGGCCCGTACTTGTACGCGTTGTCGATCAGGTTCTCGAGCACGCGCCGGATCAGATCGCGGTCGGCGCGTACGAAACCCGTCACGCCCACGCAGGTCGGCTGCAGGCGCTGGTCCTTGTCTTCGACCCGCCGCCCCATCTCCTTGCACACCTCGGAGAGCAGCGTCGGCAGATCGAACTCAGTCACGTGTGGAATCAGCGCGCCGTCCTCGCTGCGCGACACGTCGAGGAGGTTCATCACCAGCCGCACCATCGACTGCGACGCGCGCACGATGTCATCCAGCGACTCGCACTCGTCGACGCCGAGCTGCTCGCGCCCGAGCACGTATTGCGCGTTCGACAGGATGCTGGACAACGAGTTCTTGAGATCGTGGACGATCAGCGCCGTCAGCTCTTCCTTCTGGCGGTTCGCGCCCAGCAGCGCGTCGTGCTGGGCGCGGATCACGTCGTAGTTCCGCTTCAGCTCGTCGGACAGCTGTTTGATCCGCAGCAGCGAGCGCACCCGGATCAGAAGCTCGGTGCGGTTGATCGGCTTGGTGAGAAAGTCGTCTGCGCCCGAATCCAGCGCCTGCTTGTGCGTCCCCAGGTCGCCGAGCGCGGTCAGAAACAGCACGGGCGTGTCGCCCACGCCGGGCAGCATCCGGATCTGCCGGCAGGTTTCGAAACCGTCCATTCCCGGCATCAGCACATCCAGCAGCACCAGATCGGGACGGTGCTCCTCGATCATCACCAGCCCGTGCTCGCCGCTCTCGGCCTGGATCGCCTGGTAGCCGGCGCTGACCAGGTGACCCTCGGCAACCTCCCGGTTCTGGAGGTTGTCGTCGATGATCAGGATCCTGACCGGCGTCTCAACCGATGTGACGGACACGCAGCCCCTCGTTCTCGGGCTTGAGATAGGACTCGATCGCGGCACCGAACGTGCGCGTGTCGATCGGCTTCGACAGGTAACCCTGGAACCCGATGCTGAGGAGGCGCTCGCGATCGCCCGGCATTGCCAGCGACGTGACGGCGATGATCGGCAGCTCGCTCAGGTCGTCGCGCTTGCGGACCTCGCGAATGATCGCCTCGCCGCCGCCGCCGGGAATGTGGACGTCGAGCAGCAGCAGATCGGGCGGCGTTGCTGCCAGCGCCTGCCGCGCTTCATCGACGGTGGCGGCCTCGATGACCTCGTGGCCGCGCAGCTCCAGGATGTCGTGAATCAGCAAGCGATTGAGCGGATTGTCTTCGACAATCAGGATACGGGCCGGCGCGACCGCACGCGCGGAGCCCGAGTATTCTTCCGTCTTCTTCGCCATCACCGGGCCAGCGGCGGGGGGGCGGTGCCTGGACCCAATGGGATCTCGGCAGAACTTCAGCGCGCCTTTATGTTCCGCGCGCGCCCGTCACGCATCGGTGGCGCACGGCGTCCGGCGCACGGCGTCGGGCTGGCGCAGGGCGTCGGTTGCGCAAATCGCGTGGGGAGCCGGCGAGCTCCGCTCGCCGCGTACCATCGCGGGAGGGTTCGGGAACCCTTTGAGGGTTCCCGAGTGAGACGTAACATGGCGACGCCGTGAGGATCAGCGTCCCGCGCATCATCTCGTTCGTCATCATCGCCATCGTCATCGCCGGCGTGGTCAACGTCTACGCGGACGCCGGGCCGATCGAACGAATGGCGCGCGCACGGGTGTGCGAGCGCCATTCTGGTCCGTGCCGCGAACGTCTGGGGCGCGTCCTGCGCACCCCCTTCTTTCACGAGCTCGACTTCACCGAGGGCGGCCGCAGCGTCACGGTCCGCTGCAGCCGCTCGTTCATCTTCTTCGGCGACTACGCCTGCTCGGTAAAGTAGCCGTCTCGCGCGTCACCGCGTGCCCGTGATCAGCAGCTGGTCGAGGTCGGAGGCGTCGACGCTGCTGGCGGTGCCGTAGCGGATCTGCAGGTTCGTTCCCGAGAAGAACCGCGAGAGCGGCGCGGGCAGCGTGAACGTCGTCTTGGCCCAGGAGTTCCAGCCTGCTGTCGCGAACGCGTTGTCGCCCAGCAACGTCCAGGTGTTGGTCGTCCGGTCGAGCACCTCGAAAGTCCAGACCTGGCTGGTCTTGGCCTGGCCGCGGTAGTTGACCTGCAGCGCCAGCGACGTCACCGCGCCGGCGGTCGTCCCCGACGGAAGCGCGTAGTTGCAAACGATGCGCGACGCCGGTGACAGCTCGACGTAGTCGTCCCAGACGTCGGTCGTGCCTGTGAGCTCGGCGGTCGTGAGCACCGCGGCCGGCTGACTGCCCGCGACCGATCCCGCCGTGACGCTGAACGAGGTGCACGGCATCGAGAACGCGGTGCCGCCGCCGGTCGCGC
>DATMZL010000071.1:0-3963 GCA_035607075.1 Polyangia bacterium | reverse complement strand
CGTGCAGTTACAGGCCCGGTTCGGCGACGAGGCGACGCTGCTTCGCGTCGCCTCCCAGCTGGAGGTGGCGCGGCCCTGGGCCGACCGCCGGCCGCCCGTTCATGCCGATGCGGCGCCCGCGACGGGTTCTTGATCATTTCGGCCGCCATCGGCGGTACAAACGTCTTCCAAGGAGACAGGGTCATGGCAAAGAAGAAAGCGCGAAAGAAGTCCGCTGCGAAAGCCAAGAAGCCCGCCAAGAAAGCCAAGGCCAGAAAGCCGGCCAGGAAGCCGGCCCGGGCCGCCGCGCGACGAGCGAAGCCGGCCAAGAAGGTGGCCAAGACGGTGGCGAAGAAGGTCGCGAAGAAGGCCGCCGCCCGACGGCCAGCGAAGCCGATCGCCTTGGCTGCTCCGCCCGTGCTGGCCGCGCCAGCTGAGCCGTCCGCGCCGTCGGTTTCGGATGCGCCGGCCGCGCCGTCCAATTCGGAAGCGGAGTACAGTCCGCCGAGCGACTCCGAACCGCCGCCCGAAAGCCTGCCGTAGTTTGATCTAGCGACGACGGCGGCGCACCGCGACGGCCATCGCCGCGAGCAGCGCGAGCGGTCCGAAGGTTCCCGCGCTCGTTCCCGCAGCGGCGCACCCGCAGCCGCCGGCGCTACTGGTCTGTCCGACCGTGCCAGCCGCGCCGCTGCTCGATGAACCCGCCGCCCCGGTGCTGCTCGAGCCGCCCGTGCCGCCGATCGACGACGAGCCGCCGGTGCCGCTGGCAGGCGCGCCGCCCCGACCCGTGCCGGGAGCGCCGCCCGTGCCCGCCGCGGACGATCCGCTCGTGCCCGCCGCACCGCCCGTGCCACCGCCGCCCGACGAGCCACCGCGGCCGCCACTGCCGCCGCTCCCAGCGCTGCCGCCCGTACCGGTGACGACGCCGCCGACGCGGGGACCATAAGGGGGCAGCGGCGCGCCGAGCTCGTAGGCGCCCAGGTCGGGAGCGGCGCCTGCGAAGTCGTCGTTCAGGCCGGCGATGGCGATGCCCTTGTCGATCGCGGCGCTGCCGGCCGCCAGCCGCAGATCGGCGACCGGCTTGGGCGGAAAGGGACTCGCCGGGAACTCGGGCGGGGTCGCGAAGATGCTCATGTCGACCATCACCGCGTTCTTCTCGGTCGTGTTCGCGGTCAGCGTCGCGAAGCTGTTGAACGCAGTCGCGCCGATGTGTCCGGCGAACATGTTCGTCCCGATCGAGCCGAGCCCGTCGTAGTTGAACGAGCAGCTGGCGTCGGCGTCGCGCACCTCGAAGATCCGCCCGGTGCCGTTGTCGTAGCCGCCGTAGGTCCCGCCGCCCATGCCGCCGATGAAGACGTTGTTGCGGAACATCGCGCGCCGCCAGGTCTCGCCCGCGTAGATGCCCAGCGCGTCGCCGCACTTGACCGCCGTGTTGTTCACGACGACGTCACCGACGGTGCCGTTGTGAAATTTGAACGCCGTGTAGATCACGTTGTACATCGCGTTGCGGAAGTAATAGCTGGGACCGCCGAGGTCCGGCTGCGCGCTGATGCCGTCGAAGCAGTTGCGAATCCGGTTGCGGAAGATGCGCACGTTGCCCATCGCCGAGTCGGCCTCGATCGCGTCGTCGGTCGCCTGCTCGATGTCGTTGTTGCAGATGTCGATCGACGTCTGCTCGAACGCCTCGTCGTACTCCATCAGCGAGATGTCGTCGCGGAACAGCGCGACGTGGTTGAAGCAGATCACGTGGCCCGAGCCGGTGAACTGGATCCCCTCGCCGCCGTTGTAGCCGTCCGCGCTGAGCATGCTGTCGATCCACATCGCGCCGCCGACGAGGTCGTTGTCGATGATCGTGTTGTTGCGCGGGATCGCGGCGCCCATCTCGAAGGTGATCCCGCCGGCGGTGGTCCGGATGCGACAGCCGCGCACGACCATGTTGGACGCGCCGTTCATCCGCACCTCACCCATCACGGTGACGTTCTCGAGGTTGACGTACTGGCGATCGTTCATCGTCACGCGTCCGTTGATGATCACCGTGTCGACCGATTCGCCGCGGATGACGATCTGCTGGCCGGCGGCGCCGCTGCGGCTCAGCGTGAACGCCGGGTACGTCCCCGCCCCCAGCACCAGAACGTCGCCCGGCATCGCGGACGAAAGCATCGCCGTGAGGTTCGCCGGCGTGACGGCCTTGACCGGCGCGTTCGCGGACGCGCCCGGGATGACGCGTGTCCCGGCCGACGTCATCGCCGTCATCGACCCGCCGTCGGGATCGGTCAGCGTCAGCTCGATGTCATAGAGCTGGCCGGGCTCGAGGTCGAACAGGCTGCCCGCGTGCTTGTTGGTCCACGTCCCGCCCGCCCCGAACGTCCCCGTCGTGTTCGACCCCGCGGGAACGCGCACCAGCGCCATCCCCGTCTTCCACGCGGTCGCGCCGTTCGGGCGATAGCGGACGGTGACCACACCGTCGTTGTTGGCGTCGCCCGTCACCGCCCATTCGATCGCGATCGCCTGGCTCGTCGGATACGGCGTCGTGATCGCACCGGGTGTCGTCGCGTTCTGCGCGTGCGCGCGCCCGCCCCAAAGTACCGCGCCAGCGAGGAACGCAACCACGACGACGAACGCGGATCGCCTCATTGGACCAGGGTAACGCAGATCGCGGAGGGCCGGACGTCAATGTACCGCGAAGAAATAGGAGAGGCCGGCCATCGGCAGCGCGATCATCTTGGACGATTCGGTCGTGTGGCCGGCGGCGTCGGTTTCGCTTTTGTCGTGCCGGCCGTACCAGCCGCCGACGTCGAGCGAAAGCAAGTTCCGGCGCGTGGCGCCGAACCCGACGCCGATGCCGACGCGGGCATGGAGGAACGGAAAGCTGTCGCTCCGACGCGGACAGGTGGTCGCGCCGGGGTCGCATCCCTCGTTCGAGGGACCGCCGCCGATCATGAATCCGCCCCCGAAACCGAAGTAGGGAAACCATCGGTTGGCGAACGGCCCGCCCACGACTGCGCCGGCGCTGAGGTTCGCGCCGTGTATCCCTGCGGCGCCGATTTCCAGGTGGACCGGCCCCGCCGCGCGATACCGGTAGACGATCTGGAAGATACCCGTACCGCCGAGCTGGCCGCCCACACGATGCCGGCGATCGAACCCGTTCGGCCCCGGCGGACGCGCCGGACGCAGCGGCTGTACCGGCACGATCATCGGCGGCGCCGCATATCTCGGCGCGGGTAACGCGGCTTCGGACGCGTACACGGGCGGTGGTGACGGGACCGCGGAAGGCGGCGGTTGCGGTGGTTGCGCCACGGGCGGTGGATACGCATCTGGTGGCGGTTGCGCCACCGGCGGTGGATACGCCACGGGCGGGTACGCGTCCTGCGCGCGCGCCGGCAATCCGATCGTTCCGATCGTCGCGATGACGAACGCGATCGAACGCGACACCGATGTCGCGCTTCGACGCGCACCTTGCTTGATTTTCGCCATGGTGCCGCGAGACAGAGCAAGCGGCGATCCACAACGCGCCTGAGCGTCGAAGGACGCGGCTAATCGAGTCGTTGCACCTCGACGCGCGCGTCGTTGAAGCACGCGCCGCCGCCGAGATCGGTCAGCGTGTCGGGGCAGAGGGCGTTGGCCGTCGCGCCGTTGTCGGTGTGGCGGCTCCAGAGGCCCTTGGGCAACATCGCGACGCCCGGGCGCAGGTCGGAATTGATCGCCGCCCGGCAGCGCACCTCGCCTAGCGCGTTCCAGACGCGCACGCGATCGCCGTCGGCGATGCCGCGCTGGCGGGCGTCCTCGGGCGCCAGCTCGATCGGAACGTGGCCGGGCACCAGCTGGCCGAATGTCGAGCTGATGGTTTGGCTCGACGCGGGCGAGATCAGCGCGAGCGGCGCGACCGCCGTCCCCGGATCGGGCCGGTAGCCATACAGCCCGTCGGGCGCCTCGCGATCCAGCGCCGGCGGGCAGAGCGCGATCTTCCGGTCAGCCGTTCGCGGA
>DATMZL010000075.1:0-4362 GCA_035607075.1 Polyangia bacterium | reverse complement strand
CATCGACTTCGAGCAATTCAAAGCGGGCGTGCACGGCGCGGCCGGCTGGCTGGTTCCCGTCGTGCTCGCCGCGGTCGCCGCGGTTTACGTCGCCGATTCGTTCGCGATCTGGAAGACGTTCGGCTGGTTCCTGACCCGCATGTCCTTCACGGACGTGCTGCTGGTGCGTGGCGCGACCTATCTGCTCGCCGCGATCAACTACAACGTCGGTCAGGGCGCGATCGTCTACTTCGTCCACAAGAACGCGGGGACGACGATCATGCGCGGCGTCGCGACGGTGCTGCTCGTGCTCGGCGTCAACGTGCTCGCGCTGCTGTTCCTCACGACGGCCGGCATGGCGGTCGCCCCGGACCTGCCGCACATCGTGAAGATCATCGTCGCGCTGGCCTGGGGCGGGCTGGCCGTCTACGTGGCGCTGGTCGTGATCCGACCGCGCTTTCTCGACCAGCCGCTGTTCGAGGTGCTGCTGAGCGCGGGCCTCGCCGGCCATGCGCGCGCCCTGGTCGTGCGCCTGCCCCACATTGCGGCGCTGATGGCGTTCCAGTTCAGCGCGCTGCGCGCCTTCGGCGTCGCGGTCCCGCTCGGCTACGCGCTGGCGACGCTACCGATCGCCTTCTTCGTCGCCGTGCTTCCGATCTCCGTCCAGGGTCTCGGGACGACGCAGGCGATGATGGTCTACCTCTTCGCGCGCTTCGCACCCGGCGCCGCTTCCAAGCAGGAAGCCGCCGTCGTCGCCGCCAGCCTTTCGGCGCAGGCGATCGCGTTCAGCTTCCAGGCGCTGCTGGGCATCCTGTGCCTGCGCAGCCGCGTCGGCCGCGCCTTGCAGGCCTCGGCGCGCGAGCAGGCCGCGGCGCCGCCCGAACCGCCCGAACCGCCCGCACCCGCGACCTGACGCGTAACGAGCGGGGCACGCGGCGAATCAATTCCGAAAGCGTCGCGCGTCGACGCCCAGCCGCTTCATCAACCTATGAAGCTGGATGCGTCCAGTGCCCAGCGCACGCGCCGCCTGGCTGACATTGCCGCGTGACGCATCCAGCGCCGCGGCCAGCCGTTCCTGCATGGCCCGATCCTCGGTCGAAAGTCGCCGTTGCGCCGGATCGGCCGAGGCGGGCCGATCCGCGTTGCCGGCACCGACGAATCGAGGCGCGCCGCTCATCAAGCCCTTGTCGGCCAGCAGCCAGCTTCGCGCCAGCAGCTGTTGCAGCTCACGGACGTTCAGCGGCCAGTCATGACGTACCAGCGCCAGGCCGAAATCAGGTGCGATCCGCGGCTGCTCCGACTCGGTGACGCCGTTTTTTCGCAACAGCGTGGCGATGAACAGGCCGAGATCCTCTCGCCGTTCGCGAAGCGGCGTCATCGTGTGGACGAAGCCGGCAAGCCGCGCGAACAGATCCAGGCGAAACCGATCGGCATCCGGGCGGGCGTCCAGCGGCCGAGGCGAGGTCGCGATGAAGCGAACGTCGACCTTCTGCTCCTGCGCGCGCCCGACCGGGATCACTTCGCTTTCCTGCAGCACCCGCAGCAGAGCCCCTTGCCCGCTCGGGGCCAGATCGCCGACCTCGTCGAGCAGCAGCGTTCCGCGGTCGGCCGCGCGCACGAAGCCGACCGCGTCCGTGATCGCGCCCGAGAATGCCCCTTTGACGTGACCGAACAGCTGACTCTCGACCAGTCCGGCGGGCAATGCGTTGCAGTTGACCGCGACGAATGACCCCCGGCGCCCCGACAGAGCGTGAATCGCCCGCGCGAGCACCTCCTTGCCGGTGCCTGTCTCGCCCATCAGGATCACGCCGACCGAAGAGCGGGCAACCTGCCGGACCTGGTCCAGCCCGGCGGCGATACTGGGTATCAAAGTGCGCCACCCGTCCGGCTCGCGCTCCAGATCCACGAAGTCGAGATTGTGAGGCGCCTGGGCCGGCTCCTCGAGCTCGCGGACCGTCAAGAACGCGTGCCCCACCTCGACGATATCGTGATCGCTGATCAACTCGCGTTCGACGCGTTCGCCGTTCACGTAACTTCCGTTGCGCGAGCCGGCGTCCTCCAGAAGCCAGCCGAGGGGACCGCGGCTCAGGCGCGCATGCAGACGCGACAGCGACTGCGATGGGATCTGCAGCATCAACCGCCGGGCGCCGGCGTCGACCTGCGCCGAGCGCTCGTCACCCCGGCCAATGTGAACCTCGTCGATGTCGGCGAGCGAGAAGCGCGCGCCGCCCGCCAGCGGCCGGCCGCCCTCCAGAACCACGAACAGGTAGGGTTGGACGACACCCCCTAAGGGGCGACGTTGGCGAAGCTCATCCTCGAGCGTCTCTTTGACCCCCTCTGGGGTAGGGGCCTCGTCGGTCACGTCCGGCACGCTAACACGGGCGAGGATCGACTCGAAGGGTGTCACTGTTACAGCCGAACACTGTAGCCGAACAGGTTGTTACAACCTGTGGCGAGCGTCCCGCAATGACGGCGCTCGGGTCGCGAAACGCAGGGCATGGAAGTTGCCAATCGCGCACCAAACGGCTTGCACATTCGTTGCCGATGCCGATTCGCAGCATGCAAACAATCGCCGGTAAGCCAGGCGGAAATCAGCTCGGCCCGAAAAGCACGTGGCCGGGCGGTGCAGTGCGCCGGAGACCTCGGCAAGGTGACGATTCTCGCTTTGAAAGGCGACGCGCTCATGTACTGATCGGTTCCCGTTTTTCACCTGGCAGGGACATCAACCGTGGGTGGATTGTGAAGTCGGGGACGAGACCAGACCAGCAGAAGGGCGCAAGCCCGCCAGAATCTGAAGCGGCCGCGCTCGCGCCGTCGGTTGCCGCCGATAGCGACGAAGATGGCGACGACGTGCTCCAGAAAGGCACGTCCGTCGGCCGCTACCTGGTGCTCGGGCGGCTTGGCGCCGGCGCGATGGGCGAAGTCTATGCGGCTTACGATCCGGAGCTGGACCGCAAGATCGCGCTCAAGTTGCTGCGTGCGCAACAGGGCAAGGGAGACAAGGCCCGCCGGCAAGAGCGACTTGTGCGCGAGGCCAAGGCGATCGCGAAGCTGTCGCATCCCAATGTCGTAGGCATCTTCGACGTCGGTGTGCACGACGGCCAGGTGTTCCTCGCGATGGAATACCTGGGCGGCGGTACCCTAGACGATTGGTGCAAGGCGAGCACGCGCCCGTGGCGCGAGGTCGTGAAGATGTTCATCGAGGTCGGCGAGGGACTTGCGGCCGCCCACGCCGAAGGTCTCATCCACCGCGACTTCAAGCCCGACAACGTCTTGCTCGACAAGCAAGGCAAGCCGAAGGTTGCAGACTTCGGTTTGGTGCGCCTGCAGTCGGCGGGGCTCGATGTCCCTGCGACCGCGAGCGGAGAGATGCCCCCCGATTCGCCTGACGACGCGGCGGGTGCGCTTTCCCTCGCCGCGCCTGCCGCCCTCACGCGCACGGGCGCGCTCGCCGGAACACCGGCCTACATGGCGCCTGAACAATTCTTGGGCCGGTCGACCGATGCACGCACCGATCAGTTCGCGTTCTGCGTGTCACTTTACGAGGCGCTCTACGGCGAGCGCCCGTTTGCCGGCGACACCGTCATGGCGCTGGGTAAGGCGGTGGTGGCGGGCCGCGTGCGCGAGCCGCCCAAGGATTCCGCCGTGCCCGCGTGGATCCGCAGGCACGTACAGCGCGGGCTGCGCTCTGATCCGTCCCAGCGGCACGACAGCGTCGCCGAGTTGCTGCTGGCGCTTTCGCGAGATCCGGTCGTTCGAGTCAGGCGTCGGGCGGGCGTCGTGGCCGCGATCCTGGCCCTGATCGTGGTCGTCGCACTTGTCCATCGACGTGGGGAACGGCGCCGGATGGAGTTCGAGCGCCAGATTGCGGACCGGGTCGCCGACGCGACGAAGGCGCAGCAGGAGGCGACGCGGATGACCGACGCCGCCTCGAAGCTGCGGACCGACGCGATCGGTGCCTTCGCCGATCGGCGACGGCACGACGGCGAGCGCATCTGGGTCGAGGCGAAGAAGATGTTCACGGCGGCCGAGCGCAGCTGGGAGCGCGCGGATCGTTCGCTCCAGGCGACGGTGGATCTCGATCGGCAGCGGGCGAGCGTGCGCGAAAAGCTTTCAGACGTGCTCCTCAACCGGATGCTTTTCGACGAGCTCATGTTCCGCAAGCAAGGCATCGCGGAGCACCTCGAGCGCTTGCGGTCGCTCGATCCACACGGACGCTCACTTCGATCATGGAGCGCGCCGGGCACCGTCGTGGTGACAGCGACGTCGGGAACGGTGAAGGTGGCGGTCCAGGCGGCGACCGCCGATCACGACGGACGGATGCGATACGGGCCGCAAGCGCCCGCTCGCGAAGCGCCGCTGACGTTGTCGCTCGAGCCAGGC
>DATMZL010001476.1:0-7998 GCA_035607075.1 Polyangia bacterium | reverse complement strand
AAGCTGTCGTCGGATCCGGCCGTCGTGATGAACGCGATCGAGCGCTTTTTCGGTCGGGGACTGGGCGACATCCAGCAGGTCGCGAAGGAGACGTTGGAGGGGAACTTGCGCGGCGTGCTCGCGACGTTGACGCTCGAGGAGGTCAACGAGGATCGGCTGAAGTTCGCCGATTCGCTGGCCGCCGAGGTCGAGCAGGACCTGGCGAAGCTGGGCCTGCACCTGGACGTGCTGAAGATTCAGCACGTCACCGACGACGCGAACTACCTGGCGTCGATCGGCCGCGAGCGCATCGCGCACGTCGTGCGCGACGCCGAGATCGCCGAGTCGAACGCGCGCAACGAGGCCGCCAAGGAGGCGGCCGCCGCCGAGATGCGCGCCAAGGTCGCCGATGCCGACGCCGAGCGCGCGGTGGTGCAGAAGCGCAACGAGCTACGCCGGATCGTGGCCGAGCTGGAGGGCGCCGCGAAGAGCGCCGAGGAACGCGCCGAGCAGGCGGGCCTGGCGGCGCGCGCCACGGCCGAGCAAGCGCTGCAGGCGGTGCGCCGCGACCTGGAGGCGGTCCGCCTGCAGGCCGAGGTCGTCGTCCCGTCGGACATTAAGCGCGAGGCGGCGGCGCTCGCGGCCGCCGGTCAGGCGGCGCCGATCGCCGAGGACGGTCGGGCGAGCGCCGAGTCGCTGCGCCTTGTCGCTGACGCGTGGAAGGCGGCGGGCCCGTCGGCACCCGACATGTTCCTGATCAACAAGCTGGAAGAGATCACGCGTATCGTCGTCGACAGCGTCGGACAGATCCAGCTGGGCCCGGTGCAGCTGATCGACGGCGGCGATGGGCAGACGTTTCCGCGCTTCGCGGCCGCGTACCCGCAGGCGGTCGCGACGGTGCTGCGCTCGCTCGCCGAGACGACCGGCGTCGACGTGACCTCGCTGCTCGCGCCGGTGCCGGCGGGTGGTGGTGGCGGAGGCGGCGGCGCCGCGCCCGCTTCCGGCGTGGTCGGAGGTGCGCGATGAGCTTGCTCATCACGCTGGTGGTCGTCGCCGTCGTGTTCGCGGCGGTGCTCTCGATGGTGCTGACGCGCTTCCTCTACATCTGTCAGCCCAACGAGGTGCTGGTGTTCTCGGGCGGGCAGCGCGCCTCGGTCGGCCGCAAGGTCGGCTACCGCATCATCAAGGGCGGACGCGCGCTGCGGATCCCGCTGCTGGAGACCGTCGATTCGATGGACCTGACCAACATGCCGATCGAGGTCGGCGTGCAGGGCGCCTACTCGAAGGGCGGCATCCCGGTCAACGTCCACGGCATCGCGAACGTGAAGGTCGCGGGCGAGCAGCCGGTGCTCGACAACGCGATCGAGCGTTTCCTGGGCGTCGATCGCGGTCGCATCATGGCGATCGCGAAAGACACGCTGGAGGGAAACCTGCGCGGCGTGCTCGCGACGCTTACGCCCGAGGAGCTGAATCAGGACAAGATCAAGTTCGCGCAGTCGCTGCTGGCGGAGGCCGAGGACGATCTGCGCCGGCTCGGGCTCGAGCTGGACACGTTGAAGATCCAGGACGTCTCCGACGACGTGAACTACCTCGACAGCATCGGCCGCAAGCAGTCGGCCGAGGTGCAGAAGAAGGCGCTGATCGCCGAGGCGCGCGCCAAGGCAGAAGCAGCGGTGCAGGCGGCCAGCAACCGGCGCGAGACGGAGCTGTCGAAGATCGAAGCGCAGATCTCGACCGCGCGCGCCGACAACGCCCGCCGGCTCGCGGACGCTCAGACGCGCAGCGGGGCGCTCGTCGCCGAGGCGCAGGGACAGGTCGCGTCGCAGCAGGCGCGCGCCGAGGGCGAGCTGGACGTGCAGAAAGCGCGTATCGAACAGGTCAAGCGCAAGCTGGCCGCCGACGTGCTCGAGCCGGCGCGCGCAGCCAAGGCAGCCGCGGAGGCGAACGCGAAGGGCGCCGCCGCCCAGATCGTCGAGCAGGGCCGCGCGACGGCCGCGGCCATGGGCGAGATCGCCGCCACCTGGCGACAGGTCGGTCCGGGTGCGCGCAGCGTCTTCCTGATGCAAAAGGTCGCGGATCTCACGCGGATCGTGATGGGCACCGTCGGGTCATTGAAGGTCGACAAGCTGACCGTCCTGGGCGGCATCGGCGGCGCGGGCGCGGGCCCGGGCCTCTCGGGCTTGCCCGATCTGACGGGGCGGCTGATAGCCGCCAGCGAGCAGATCAAGGCCGCGACCGGCATCGATATCGCCGCCGCGCTGCGCACGCGGACACCACCCCCCTCGCGCTAAACAGGCGTAGACTGTTCCGCTGGTGCCATGAGCTCCCAGCGTCTGGCTCTACAGGAGGCCATGCCATATGACGATTAGGGCAGGGTGGCGCGCCTGAAACCGAACGCTTATCCCGGACCTCCGGGCCGTGGTCGGTCCGAAGCGCCGCCGCCCAGCGGCGGCGGCACAGGAAAGCAGCAGGTCATCCAGGTCGCCACCCGCTGCGCGACGCTGGACGAGTTCGTGGAGAAGTTTGCGGCGTTCGCCTGGGAGGGATCGCTGGTGCTGCCCGCGGCGACCGCGCTGCCGGTCGGGACGCAGGGGCAGTTCGTCATCCTGCTGAAAGACCATGCGATCGCGATGCGCGGGCGCTGCCGCGTGACGGAGGCGAAGCCGACGCCCGTCAGCTCGCGCAACCCGGCGGTGAAGCGAATGATGATGCGCGTCGCGCTGCTGGAGATGGACGAAGCGAGCCGCGCCGTGCACAAGCGACTGATCGCGCTGCGCAGCGCGCCGGTGCCGTTGCCGATTCCGCCCGAGCCCTCCGAGACGACGCAGATCGAACCCGCGCGCGGCGGGACGGCGCCGGGCGCCGCGGCGCCGGTCGCCGCGGTTCCGCCTGCTGCTGCTCCCGTGCCGGCGCCCGCCGCCGTGCCTCCGGCCGCGGCGGCGCCGCCCGTCGCCGCGCCGCCGCCGGCTGCCGCTGTGTTGGCGCCGCCGATCCTGCCGGTCAAGACGCCGCCGCCCGCGCCGCCCGTCCACCTCAATCGCACGATGATCGGCGTCGGAATTTCGCCCATCACAGCGTCGGCGTCGCCGTCGCCTGCGCCGCGTCCTGCCGCGCCGGCACCGACGACGGTGCCGATCGCTCCAGCCACCTCGTTGCCCGGAATGCCGGCTGCGCGCGTCGCGCCGCCGCCGGCAGCACCCGCCGCGCCGTCCGAGACGCCGGCGGAGACGCCGGCAGCGACGGCGCCGCGGGTCGAGACGCGCGTGCCCGGCGCGCCGGACCAGCTGCCCGCGAACCCGCTCGCGCAGTTCGACGCCGACGACGTCGAATCGTTCATCGAGTGCAGGTTGCTCGAGACGGATGCCGAAGCTCCGGCCGGCGCGGGCGCGATGGGGCCCGAAGAGTCCATGGCGGTGGCGACGGACATCTACCGGCGCCCGCGCGAGACGGCGGTGGTCCGGCTGCAGGAGCTCGCGAAGAGGTTGCCGCCGCGATTTCAGAAGCCGGCCCTGCGGGCGGCACCGTACGCCCCGGCCGTCGGACTCGGTCTGGTCTGCTTCATCGTGGGCGTCGTGATCAGTCGCAGCGGACACAAGACGCCGCCCGTGCCGCCGCCCGTGATCGTGCAGGCGCCCGCGCCCGCGGCTGCGCCGCCGGTGGCCGAGCCCGCGCTGCCGCCCGCGCCCGATCCGCAGGCCGTCGTCGCGCGCGCGCCCGAGGCGACGAAGTCTACGGCGCCGCCGCCGGCGCCGGCGCGCAAAGAAAAAGAACGATCGCCAGCGCCTGAGATGAAAGCGCCGCGGCCGGCGAAAGCCGCGGAGGAGGCAGCGCCTGAGCCCGTCGCTGCGGTCGAGAAACCGGCGCGCGCGGAGAAGCCCGCTGCCAAGCCGGCGCCTGCCGCGCGGGCGACCGAGCCTGCTTCGGGCGATTGCACGGCACGCATCGTCACCGAGCCGAAGGACGCGAAGGTGATCTGGGGCGGCACGATGCTGGGCCGCAGCCCGATCGAAGGCGCGCGGGTTCCGTGCGGCGCCGCCAGCGTGACGATCGAGCGCGAGCGCTGGCAGCCCGTCACCGTCGACGTGAACGCGCAGGCCGGCACCGCCGCCGACGTTCACGAACGGCTGCGCCGGCCGCGTTCGACGCTGTCCGTGACGTCGACGCCGCCGGGAGCGCACGTCGTCATCAACCGCGTGGCAGCGGGCGCCGCGCCGAAGGAGCTCGACGTGCAGCGCTTCGAGAAGCTGCAGATCAAGGCGACGCTGAAGGGCCACCAGCCCTGGACGAAGTCCGTCTATCTGAAGGATGCCGACGCGAAGCTCGACATCCAGATGGTCCCGCGCAAGTAACGCGGGGGTTTGCGCCGCGCGGGCGATCGCGGTAACGAGGGTGCGTGAGTGAACGCGCTGGGCCTGCGATGAGCGCCGTCGTCGATCTGCGGTCGGACACGTTCACGAAGCCGACGCCGGCGATGCGCGCGGCGATGGCCGGCGCCGAGGTCGGCGACGACGTGTGGGGCGACGACCCGACCGCCGCGGCGCTGGAGGCGCGGGCGGCGGCGCTGCTGGGTAAGGACGCCGCGCTGTTCGTCCCCAGCGGCACGATGGCGAACCAGATCGCGCTGCTCCTGCACTGCCGCCCCGGCGACGAAGTGATCGTCGGGCGCGGCGCGCACACGCGCCTCTACGAATCGGGCGCGGGCGCGGCATGGGCCGGTGTGCAGTTCGCCGAGGTGGGCGGCGCCGACGGGACCTTCACGGCCGACGACGTCGAGGCGGCGGCGCTGCCCGCCGATCGCAACCTTCCGCGCACGCGCCTCGTCGCGGTCGAGAACACGCACAACCGGGGCGGCGGCCGGATCTGGCCGCGCGCGCAGATCGACGGCGTCGTCGCGCGCGCCCACGCCCGGGGCCTCGCGCTGCACCTCGACGGCGCGCGCATTTGGAACGCGGCGGTCGCGAGCGGCGTGCCCGAGCGCGACCTGGCCGCGCCGTTCGACACCGTGTCGGCCTGCTTCTCGAAGGGGCTGGGCGCGCCGGTCGGCTCGGTGA
Organism: Polyangia bacterium; assembly: GCA_035607075.1. Classification (GTDB taxonomy): domain Bacteria; phylum Myxococcota_A; class Polyangia; order Fen-1088; family Fen-1088; genus JADGRB01. The sequence continues at coordinate 2,968 of DATMZL010001476.1, read as the reverse complement.
TCGCGGGCGGCCGCGACGACGTCGAGCGCGCGCGCCGCTTTCGCAAGATGCTGGGCGGCGGCATGCGCCAGGTCGGGATCTTGTGCGCCGCCGCGCTGTACGCGCTGGACCACCACCGTGCCCGCCTCAGGGACGACCACGCGAACGCGCGCCGCCTCGCCGCCGGCCTCGCGGAGATCGCCGGCGTGCGCGTCGATGCGAACGCGATCGACACGAACATCGTGATCTTCGAGGTCGCGGGCGTGGCCGCGGCGGAGCTCGCGCGCCGGACAGAAGCGAGCGGCGTGCGCCTGCACGCGATCGCCCCCACGCGCCTGCGCGCCGTCACGCACCTCGACGTCGACGCGGCCGGGATCGATCGCGCGATCGCCGCCGTGCGTGCGGCCCTCTCGGCATGAGCTCACCCGCCGAACCGGCCGCGAGCGGCAGCGACGCGGAGCAGCTCAAGCGCCTCGGCTACGCGCAGGAGCTGCGCCGCCGCATGGGCGCGTTCTCGAACTTCGCGATCTCGTTCTCGACGATCTGCATCCTCGCGGGCGGCATCACGTCGCTCCAGTTCGGCGTCTGCGCGGTCGGAGGTGCGGCGGCGGGCGTGGTGTGGCCAGTCGGCGTCGCCTTCTCGTTGATCGTCGCGCTCTGCATGGCGCAGGTCGCGTCGGCGTTCCCGACCGCGGGCGGCCTCTATCACTGGAGCGCGATCCTCGGCGGCAAGGGGTGGGGCTGGGCGACGGCGTGGTTCAATCTCGCCGGCCTGGTGTTCGTGACCGCGTCCGTCAACGTCGGCGCGTACCAGCTGTTTGTCCCGTTCGTCGGGCCGATGCTCGGTATCGATCCCGTTCGCTGGCTGGACCCGGGTCACCAGATCGTCGGCGTCGCGCTGATCTCGATTTCGCACGCGCTGCTGAACCATTTCGGGATCCGGGTGACGACGTTGCTGACGGATTTCTCCGGGTGGCTGATCCTCGCCGTCGCGCTGCTGCTGACGGCCGCGATGCTGTACGGCGCCGCGCACGTCGACGTCGGCCGCCTTTTCGCTTTCAGGAACAACGGCGGTGCGGCTGGTGGGAAGGTTTGGCCCACCGCCCGTGGCCTGGGAACGATGACGCTGCTCGCCCTGACCTGGCCGATTTACACGGTCACCGGCTTCGACGCCTCGGCGCACACCTCCGAGGAGACGGTGCAGGCATCGCACAACGTCCCCAATGGGATCTTACGCTCGGTCTACGTCTCCGGCCTGGTCGGCTGGGTGATGGTCTCGTCGTTCGTGCTCGCGATGCCTGACGTCTCCGAGGGCGCACGCCAGGGCAACAACGTGTTCGCGTGGTTGATGAATCATGTGCTGCCGGGCGCGGGCGGGAGCGCGCTGTGGGTCGGCATCGTGATCGCGAACTACCTGTGCGGCCTCGCGTGCATGACGTCGACGTCGCGCATGATGTACGCGTTCGCGCGTGACGGCGGCCTGCTTGGATCGCGTCTGCTGCGGCGGGTGTCGCCGCGCTGGCAGACGCCCGTGCCGGCGATCTGGACGACCGCGGCGCTCGCACTCGCGTCGACGGTTTATTCGCCGGCCTACTCGACGCTGACGTCGGCGACGGTGATCTTCCTGTACGTGTCGTACGTCATGCCGACGCTGGTCGGGCTGCGCGCGTTCGGCCGCACCTGGACCAAGTTCGGGCCGTTCAATTTGGGAGGACCGCTTTATCGGTCGCTGGCCGTCGTGTCGGTGCTGGGCGCGGCGCTGCTGGTCTGGATCGGCGTGCAGCCGCCCAACGAGAAGGCGCTGACAGTCGTGCTGGCGACATCCGCAGTGCTGCTGGCGGCCTGGTGGGTGGGGGTGCGCCGGCGCTTCCGCGGGCCGCCGGTGGCGCCAACCCGCTGACGCGCGACCTCCGGGGCGCTGCGCCGTCCGTCTCCTAGGAGGCGAGCCGTGAACAACGAGGTCATCTGCGCCGCGTGCTTCGCGCGGGTCGGATCCGCCAATGCCGTGTGTCCCACCTGCGGCAGCGACCTCTGGATCGAAAGCCGCTTGCGTCTGGTCGAGGCGGGTTCGGGCGGGGGTACGCGGACATTCGTCGGCGAGCTGCGGGGCGGGGCCGGCGACGGACGACGGCAGGAGGTCGCGGTGCGCGTGCTCGAGATGGGCCGCCTGTCCGACTGGCGGGTCTACGAGCGCTTCCGGCGCCAGGGCGAGATCCTGGCCGAGCTCTCGCACCCGCGCATCCCGCGCCCGCTCGGCGACTTCGAGATCCAGGGCCGCGTGCTCCACTGCCAGACCCGCGTCGTCGGACGCACGCTGGCGCAGCGCCTCGACGGCGCGCATCTGACAGTCGCCGAGGCGGCGCGTCTCGCCGGCGATCTGCTCGACCTGCTCGCGCACCTGCACACGCGATCGATCGTTCATCGCGATCTGACGCCCGACGCGGTGATCATCGACGGCGATTGGCGCGCCCACCTGGTCGACTTCTCGGCGGCCGGCCGCAAGCGCGCCGGCGGCGCGCTCGGGGGTGAGCCCGAGGTCGTCGGCACGGCGGGATACATGGCGCCGGAGCAGGCACGCGGCGACAGCCTGCCCCAGAGCGATCTCTACGCGCTCGGCCGCTTGCTCGCGCAGGCGCTCGGCGGCAACGATTCCGATCGGACGCTGTCGGCGTTGATCGCGAACCTGACCCGCGACGACTGGCGCAAGCGCCCCGCGTCCGCCGCCGAGGCGCACGCGTTGCTCGCGCCCGCGCGCACGACGCGCGGGCTTTGGGCCACGCTCTTGAGGGCCTCAGGCCTCGGGCCTCGGACCTCGGGCTGAAGATTTCGATCCCTCGCTCCACGAAGCTCATGTCCCCTCGCCCCGCGAAGCGGGGAGAGTCTGGACGGGGCGCTGCCGCACCCCGAGGGATGAAACAAGCGCGAGCGAGCCTGCCATGCTGCGGGGGCCGGTGGCACCAACCCCGTTTACCCTCTGGCAGCTTGACGA
>DATMZL010000541.1:0-4538 GCA_035607075.1 Polyangia bacterium | reverse complement strand
GGCGTCGGCGAGTGGTGCATCGGCGGCGCGTGCACGTGCAACCCGAACTTCCGCAGCTGCAACGGGCGGTGCATCGATCCGCTGAATGACCCGGCGAACTGCGGAGGCTGCGGCAACGCGTGCCCGGCGGGCAGCGTCTGCGCCGGAGGGACCTGCGGTTGCGGGGGCGGCGGCGCGCTGTGCGGAAACCGCTGCGCGAACCTCACGAACGACATCACCAACTGCGGCGCCTGCGGCACCGCGTGCGCCTCGGGCCAGAGCTGCGTCGCTTCGGTCTGCACCTGCCCGGGCGCCCAGCAGGTCTGCGGCGGCGCCTGCAGCGACGTGCAATTCGATCCGGCGAACTGCGGACAGTGCGGCCAGGCCTGCGCCAGCGGCGCCTCGTGCACCAACGGCACCTGCGCGTGCGGCGCCGAGACCAACCTCTGCGGCGGCGCATGCGTGAACGTCCTGACCGATCCCCGGAATTGCGGCGGCTGCGGCAAGATGTGCAACGCCGGCCGCACCTGCCGCAACGGCTCCTGCGTCTGAGTTACCATCGCGCCGTTCAGCACGGCTCGAGTCGATCCACGCGCGCGGGAGGGACTATGTCGGGCAGGCAGTTGCGTTCGCATCTTTTCTTGTTCGGTTGGCTCACCGTCATGGCCTGCACCGGCAATCGAGGGCCCGCCGGAGCGCCCGGCGAGGCAGGCATGCCGGGCCCGCCCGGTGACGCAGGCCCGCCGGGGCCGCCCGGACCTGCAGGCGACGCGGGGCCGCCCGGACCTGCAGGCGACGCGGGGCCGTCGGGACCAACGGGCGACGCCGGGCCTTCGGGGCCGGCCGGTGACGCCGGGCCTGCGGGGCCGGCTGGTTCGCCGGGATCGGACGCGTACCGAAGTCTCAAGGCGGCGTGCAAGGCGGGCGCCGACGTCCTGTTCTTCGAAGACTTCTCGGACGCGATGCCGCTCGCACCGGCGGCCAGCGAGCCGAACAAGTACGACGGTGTCGCTGCGAGGTGGTGGTTAGCGCAACAATCCGTTCCCCGTTATCAAGGCGACTTTCTCGTACTGGCTTCGTCGCGCGCGGGCGGTTCCCAGGTAAAGGAAGAGGTTCAAACGGATAACAAGGTCTTCGCGCTGGCCTCGGCGCACGAGCTCATCGTCGGGATGTGGTCGGACCGGTGGGCGCGCTACGCGCCAAAGGTCGCATCGGTCGACGGCGGCGCGATCGATTACCGGACAGACACGTCGATCGGCCTGGAGATCTTCGAGACGAACAATCACCAAGCGCTGGTCTTCACGAACGGGGCGCTTGGCGCGTTCAGGGACGTGACCGGGAACTGCGATGGGGCCTCCGTCTGTCCCTACAAGGACGTAGGCGGCTGGGAGGTGCTTCGCCAGGGATTCCAGCCGATCGCCGTCCGCCTTGCATGGGACGCGGTTGGCGCTATTACGGGCTCATATCGGGTCACCTTGCGGATCAACGACGAGGTGTTTCCCCGCAGCACGATCGATGACGTGAACTTTCTGACGGCCACGAACCTGCGCGTCCGCTTGAACGCGAACGTCACAGACATGAATGCCCTGACGGACGACGCAGAAACGCTTTACGTCGACTACGTGTGCGTGCGGAATCTCGTGGCGCGCTGACGATGCGCGCGCCGCGGTCGACGCCTGGCCCCGCAAATCCTCAGCGGCTCTTGCCGTCGAAGGGCGTCACTTTCAACTTCGAGATGTCGATGTCGTCGAGGCAGCGCGTGTTCACGGAGACCGTTGCGCTGCCGTCGCGGGAGACGCCGCGCGCGAATGATTTGATGCCGCACACGCGGCAGAACAGGTGATGGATGACGTGCTTGTTGAACTGGTAGTCGGTCAACACGTCGTCGCCCGACAGCAGCGTGAACTGGGCGGCCGGCACGAACGTCAGCAGCGTTCCGCTGCGCCCGCACATCGAGCAGTTGCAGCTGATCACCGGCTTGCCGAGGTCCAGCTTCACTTCGTAGCGGACCTTGCCGCAGTGGCAGCCGCCCGCGTAGGCCTTGAGGTCGGTCTCGTTCGCGCTCATGACGCGAACATAAGTGTCGCCCCGGAATCAGTCCATAGCCGACAGACGATCGTATTCGACCCACAGGGCGTCGCACACGCCAGCCACGAACAGCGCCGAGCGGAAGGTCGCGCTCTCGCGCCGGTACATGTCGAGCAGCGAGGGATTGTCGCGGTGGCAAACGCGCAGGTTCGCGAGCCGGTCGGCGACCTTCGCGCGCACCGCCGAGCGGATCCACGCCGGCGCAGCGGCGATGTCGCGACGCATGCGTTCGTATGTCGCGGCCTTGCGCTGGTTTCGATTCGCCCCGGGCCGCGCCTGCTCGCCGCGTCCGTACAGCTGGCCGCCGTGCGCCGCGACCGCGAACGCGCGCGCCGCGCCGACGAGGTCAGTCACGCGCGCCCGCGTCTGGGCCGGGTGACGTGAACAGTGCGCCGTCGTGCAGCTGCGCGATCTCGGCGCCGCTGAGCGCGCGCCGGTAGAGCATGATCTCGTCGATCATGCCTGGGAAGCGTTCGGTGACGCCCAGGTCCGATCCATTGCCGTTGGCGCCGATGATGAAGGGCGTCGTGTCGGCCACGAAGCGGCCGGTCACGGGCATGCTGGCCACCAGCTGTCCGTCGACGTAGAGGCGCGCGGCGGTCCCATCGTAGGTGCCCGCGATGTGGACCCAGGTCTGGCGCGTGACCGCCGTCGGCCCGAGCACGATGGGGGCGGCATTCTCGGTCTTGATGAACAGCGCCGGCACCTCGCCGCGCGAATTGATCGAGATGTGATAGTGTTGGTCGATGGTGTCGGCCTTCTCGCGCGACGCGATGGTCGCGTAATCGTCGATCGTCCCCTCCAGGTAGCCCCAGCCGGCGATCGTCACCTCCTCGGTGATCGAATCGATCGACGGGGATGGATTGACGTTGACGTAGCCCATCCCTTCGACGGCCAGGCCTCCGGCGGCGTAGCCGGCGACCCAGGCGGACACGGGATTGAGCTCGACCAGCGTGCCGTCGTTGCCGCGCGTCGACGAGTCATGCGCGCCGGTGCTACCGCTCGGGTCGTCGAGGCGCCAGTAGCCGACGAGATCGTCGAGCAGGCCGGCGGGCGCACAGCCCGCCGTACCGATGCGCGTGCCGCCGTCAGGGCAGGGACCGACGACGGTCAGCACTTTCTGCCCGCAGCCGCACGCGAGCAACGCGCCGGTGGCGGCGCTCGCCAGCGCAGCCGCGTGTCGCCTAGAAGCTCGCAAGCAGCCCCGCGTGTGTGAAGAGGGAAGGGTTGTCGATCGTCGCGACCACCCTGTCGACGATCCGGACCGCAACGGTCGGCGTCATCATCATCAGGTCGGCCTCGACCATCACGGCGACGCGCTGGCTGAGCGCGACCGCGACGCCCGCGCTGGCCGTGCCGAGGGCGGAGACGCCGCTCTTGTCGTACGCCGGCTGCATGGACGCGGCCGCCGTGCCGTGCGCTCCCACGTAGTGAACGCCGGCCGCCAGTCCGAGCATCGGCTGCACCGCCTGATCCGAACGGAACGAATGCACCAGCCCTAGCGTCACCATCGCACGATCCACGTGCGCGCTTCCGTCAGACGACGACACACCCGCGCCGGGCCCGAGGCCGCTCACCGACAGCCGCACGCCGACACGCGCCGGGTTGCCGTACGTCGCCGCGATCTGGGGCAGCCAGACCGCAGGCGCATCGCCGAAGTCGCGCACCTGGCCGACCGAGACCGCCAGCCTCAGCCGTGACGGGCGGGGCGGGGCGGGCTTCTCGACGGTCTCCGGCGGCGGCGTCGGAGGCGCGGGCGCCGGCCACAGATCGGCCAGGCTCGCACGCACGAGCTCGACGGTCTCGACCGCCAGCCGCGCTGCGGCCCGATCGACGTTCCCGCCGCCCTGCACCTGCATGCGCTGCATGGTCGTCGTCCCGGTGACGCGATTCGAGACCCAGATCGTCACGCGGTCGGAACCTGGCTCGCGGTCGCGCATGATCGCGAACGCCGCTGTCGCCGCCTGATCGCTGCCCGCCGTCTCGACCTGCGCCATGATGTCGCCGTCGGGAAGTAGCGGCGTCGTCACCGTCTTGAACGGCGCCGCCGCCAGCTCGCCCGAGACGCGGGCCAGCGCGTTGCGCATGACGTCGTCGTCGATCGGCGGCACCAGCACCACGACCAGACCGCGCCAGTGCGGCGCCGTCGTCGTCGCGGGCACCGGGACAGCGGCTGTGGTCTCTGCGAGCGCGATCGCCATCAGCAGCACCGTCGCCGTCATCGATGATCGAGCAGAGGATACGCGAAACCCCGAGCGGTGGGTGCGCTATGCTGGGTTGCCGCCGTGACGCCATCCCTCTCGTTCGCCGCACTGGCAACGATGCTCGTGTGGGGGGCTGCGCCACCGATGCAGAAGGCACCTGAGGCGCCGCTGCCCTTCGACAAGATGGAAGGGCCGTTCGCGAGCCTGGACGCGGCGTGCGCGGGCTGCCGCGAAATGAAGGCCGTCGACAAACCGGCCGCGCCGTTC
>DATMZL010000086.1:0-2615 GCA_035607075.1 Polyangia bacterium | reverse complement strand
GAGCTGTTCCAGCCGCGCCAGATAGAGCGCTTGCTTGTCCGGCGCGGCGCCGAGCTCCTGCACGCGGCGTTCGAGCTCCGCCACGCCCGCGCTGTTGGTCGAGCCGTTGACGACGCGGATGAATACCTGGTCCGCCGTCGCTTCCAGCAGGAACGCGACGGACTTCGCCGCCGGGACGCTCTCGCCGTACTTGATCGCATTCTCGACCAGCTCTGACGACGTCATGATCGCCGCGCTCCGCAGCTGCGACGGACACGCGGCGAGCGCGTTGCTGACGCGCTCGCGGATCTCGCGCACGTTCGGCCACATCGGCTCGAGGTTGATCTCGAGGTGTGCCTCCATCCGTTATGCCGCCTGCCGGGGGACGTAACGGACCGCCATCATGGTCACGTCGTCCTGCTGAGTTGTCCCCTCCACGTTCCGCATGATCCCCTTGAGAATGCTGCCGCTGTCCTGCCCGCTCGCCGCCAGCTCGCTGAACGCCGCCGCGAGCCCGTCGGTGCCGAAGCGCTTGCCGGCGACCATCGCCTCCGTAATGCCGTCGGTGAAAAGCAGGACGATGTCGCCGTCGCCGAGCTCCAGCGTGTCGTCGCGCAGCAGCGGCCGGATGTCGTCGACCGGTCCGATCCACATGCCCCGCGTCTCGACGCGCTCCACGGTGCGCGCGCCGGCGCGATAGATGAGGATGTCCTGGTGCAGCCCCGAGTAGCGCACCGATCGGCCTTCGAGCTGCAGGCCGGTGATCGTCATGTAGTGGTCCTCGCTCACCTTCTGTAGGTTGCCGCGGACCGCCGCGTTGACCTTGCTCAACACCTGCGCGGGCGTCAGCTTGGCGGTCTCCTCGCCACCGCTCAGCACCACGGTGCGGATCGCCGTCTGGATCATCATCATCGTCAGGCCGGCCGTCACGCCGTGCCCCGAGACGTCCCCGATCATCACCCAATCGGCGCCGTCGGTGCGGATGATGTCGTAGTAGTCGCCGCCCACCGTCGACGCGGGGACCATCATCGCCGACACCTCATAGTCGCGGAACCGCGTCTCGTTGGGCAGCAGGACGGTCTGGATCTTGCGCGCCAGATCCATCTCGCTCCACAGCTCCGCAAGCGTGCGGCGCAGCTCCTCGGTCCGCTCCGCGACCTGGGTCTCCAGGGTGTCGTTTGTCTTCCGCAGCTGCTCGGTCGCTGACCGCAGCTCGCCGTACAGGGTCGCGTTCTCGACGGCGACCGCCGCCTGCGCCGCGACCAGCTGCAAGATCTCGACGCGCTCGGCGCTGAACGCGTTCGTCGCGGCGTTGTTCTCGAGATACAGCGCGCCGACGAGGCGGCCCTGGTGCAGCATCGCCAGACACAGCAGCGACTTCGGCCGCTTGCCCGCGACATATCGAACGCGCGCGAACCGCGCGTCGGCCGTCGCGTTTTCGACGACGACCGCTTCCTTGCTACGGGCGACGTACTGCACGACGCTGGCCGCCAGGTCGGGCGACTGGTCGACGGGCTTGCGAACCCCCAGCTGGATCCGGTACGGCTCGACGGTGACGACCGCTTCGACCTCCAGCTGACCGCCGTGATTCAGAACCAGGACGCCTTTCTGCGCGCCCGCGTTCTCGACCATCACGCGCATCAACCGTTCCAGCAGGCTGTCCAGCTCCAGCTCGCCCGCCAGGGCCTGCGTGGCCCGAACCGCGGTCACGAGGTCCAACCCCCGCGACGAGTCTGTCGTGCTGCTGGTCGCCGTTATCGTGGCAGCGGCCGCCGGCGCATCCGCCGCGCCGGGTGCGACGAACTCGTTGCCCAGCACGTCTCCGTAGCGCTCCGCCAGCTGCTTCAGCTTGGCCTTCGCGCCCCACTGCTGATACGCGTACCAGGCCTCCTGCAGGTACCCGCGCGCGACCTGGACGCGCCGCCGACGCAGGTGAAACTTGCCGGCCAGCTCGTTGGCCAGCGCTTCGTGCTGGATGAAGCCGTTCTCACGCGCCTGGTTGATCGCCAGGTCGTAGAGATCGATCGCGCGATCGTGCTCGCCGGCGAGCGCCGCGATCTCCGCCGCCACCAGCGTGTGGCGATGGGAGTGATTCGACGGCGATGCCTCGGCCCAGCGCCGGAATGTTTGCTCTTCCTTGCGCAGCTCCTCCAGCCCGGCGGTCCGCTCTTCGTTTGTCGCGTCGACAAGCAACGCCGCCCGCGCCAGCGAACGGTAGAGCGCGTGCTCGGTGACGAAGTACATGCCCGGCATCAGCGGCAGCGCCGCCTCCGCCAGCGCCAGCGCCCGCTTGTAGTCTCCGGCCTGGAATACCAGCGGCAGCTTGAGCACGTGGTAGTAGACGTGGAGGACGCGGATCGCCTTGGCGCTCTCCGCGAACTTCGCCTCGTCGAAGCCGTCCCCGTCCATGCTTGTCGGGTCGGCGTGCATGCCGCTGAGCGCCTTCAGGTTCTGGGCGAACACGCGCAAGAGGCCCTGCGCGGCCTGGGTCTCAGTGCGGCGCAGCAGCTCCATCACCTGCGGAACGTCCTTCAGCAGGTCCTGGATGTTTTCGCCGCGATAGAAGCGGTAGTACATCTCGATCAGAGCGGCCCACGCGACGTGCAGGTAAGCGCCATTCTCGAGCGCGGCCTTCA
>DATMZL010000088.1:0-4636 GCA_035607075.1 Polyangia bacterium | reverse complement strand
GGGTGAAGGTGCTCTCGGGCGACGATCGCGTCTCAGATGTAGCGGCGGCAGGTGTAGCACCACGTGAAGTGACCCTCGCGCAGCGGCAGTGACTTGATGATCGGGTGACCGGCCGCGCGCGCATGCTTCGTGTTGTGCGCTTGCTGCGACTCGCAGCAGCCGACGTGGCCGCAGGCGGTGCAGACGCGCAGGTTGAAGCCGGAGCCGCACTCCTGACAGCGCTCGGCCAGTGGTTCGTGGACGGTGCCGTCGAAGTGGGGACAACTTTCACCGGCGGGCATTGCGCAAGGATTCCATGCCGCGCGGGCCGCGTCGAGTCGGACGCGGCGACAGCCTCGGGCCGCAGCAGGCCGTGCGTGTCCGAGATGACGCCGAGGATCATGCGCGCGCCAGCGTCGCGACCGCCTCGACGTGTCGGGTCTGCGGGAACATGTCGAACGGCTGGACGCGCCGGCAGACATACCCGGCGGACGCGAGCGTCGCGATGTCACGCGCCTGCGTTTCCGGGTTGCACGAGACGTAGACGATCGTGCGCGGCGCGAACGCCGCGAGCTGCGCCAAGAAGGCGTCGCCGCAGCCTTTGCGGGGCGGATCGACGATGACGGCGGCGTCCGCGCCGGCGAACGGGACGGCGGCGAAGACCGCGCTCGCGTCGGCGGCGATGAACTCGCAGTTGGCGCGCGCATTGCGCGCGGCGTTTTCGCGCGCCCAGCCGACGGCGCTGGCGCTGACCTCGACGCCCAGCACGCGCTCGAAGTGGGGCGCCGCCGCCAGCCCGAGCAGTCCGCTGCCGCAGTAGGCGTCGACGAGGAAACGCGCGCCGCCCGCCTGCGCTTCGCGCGCGACGTGTTCGACCAGCCGCGGGAGCAGGAAGGGGTTGTTCTGGAAGAAGTCACCCGCCAGAAAGCGCAAGCTCAGATCGCCGACGCGCTCGGTGACGATGTCGCGTGGATCGACGGTGACGCCCGACGACGCCTCGCGGACCAGCAGCGTCGCACCGCGCCGGTAGGTCGACCAGCGCGCGCGCACCTCGGCGCGCAGCTCGGCGAGGCGCGCGTTCACGGCCGGCGTCGCGATCCGACAGGCGGCGACGTCGATGGTCTGGCGGCGCTCCGCGTGCAGGAACCCGATCGCGGGCTCACGGTCGGCGCGCGGGCGCGCGAAGTGCGGCGTCAGCTTCGACCTGTAACCATACGGCGTGGGGCAGGGGACGCACGCCGCGACGTCCGTCGGGATCGCCGCGAAAAGATGGCGAATGGCGTCCGTCTTCAACGCCAGCTGGTCCTCGTAGGCGAGGTGCTGGTACTGACAGCCACCGCAGGTCCCGAACAGCGGGCAGGCGGGGACAACCCCGGATCCGGGGGCGACGGCGTCTTCGATCTCGGGCGCGGCCGACATCGCAACAATGTAACTCGGAACCCTGAGAGGGTTCCGAACCTCCCGCGATCGGCTCGGGCCGGCAAAGCCGTCCTTCACCCACGCGAATGCTAACAGGCAACCGATTCGCGCGATGCCTCCCGCTGCGCTACGATCGCCCGGCCATGGACGAGGCCCTCGCGGCGTTCCGCCAGTACCTGACGGCGGAAAAGCGCGCCTCCGTGCACACGTTGCGCGCCTACCTGCACGATCTCGAGGAGCTGATCGCGCACGCCACGAAATCGCTGGGACGCCCGCCGGCGATCGACGAGCTTGACGTCGTCGTTTGCCGCTCCTACCTTGCGTCGCTCCATGGAGCCAACGACGCCGTGACCATCGGACGGAAGCTGTCGTCGCTGCGCGCGTTCTTTCGGCTGGCCGTCCGGCGCCGCCTGGTCCGCAGCAGCCCGGTGGCCGCGTTACGCGCGCCGAAGCGCGCCAAGCGCCTGCCGATGTTCCTGGGCAAGGAGGACGTCGGCCGCCTCCTCGACACGAAGACGCCGCGTCCCGACGCGGAGGCCGACCAGCTGGCGCTCGAGCGCGCGCTGTTCGAGGTGATCTACGGCGCCGGGCTGCGCGTTTCGGAGGCCTGCGGGCTGGACGTCGGCGACGTCGAGGTCGACGGCGGTTGCGCCTACGTCCGTGTCCGGCAGGGCAAGGGCCGCAAGGACCGCGTCGTGCCGATCGGCGGAAAGGCGCGCGCCGCGCTCGAAGCCTGGGCCGCGGAGCGGACCACGCGGCTCGCGGCGACGCGCAAAAGCCCGGGGCGGGCGGCGGACGGCGCGGTGGGCGCCGCGCTGTTCGTCAGTCGGCGTGGCCTCCGGTTGGGTCCGCGCGCGGTACGCCGGCTGCTGGAACGCCGCGAGCAGGCGACCGGCACGCCGCGCGTTTCGCCGCACGCGCTCCGCCACAGCTTTGCCACGCATCTGCTTGGCGAGGGCGCCGACCTGCGCGCGATCCAGGAGATGCTCGGTCACGCCAGCCTGCGCACCACGCAGCGCTATGCGCACGTCGACATCGATCACCTGATGAAGGTTTACGACAAGGCTCACCCCAGGGCGAAGGCATCATGAGCATCGAGAAGATTCGTTCGACCACCGTGCTGGCGGTCCGCCGCGACGGCCACGTCGTCATCGGCGGCGACGGCCAGGTGACGATGGGCAACACCGTCGTGAAGGCATCCGCGCGAAAAATCCGGCGGCTCGGCGCGGAGGGCAAGGTCCTGGCGGGCTTTGCCGGCAGCGCCGCCGACGGCCTGACCCTGTTCGAGAAGTTCGAGGCGCGGCTGAAGGAGTTCAACGGCAACCTCGCGCGCTCGGCCGTCGAGCTGGCGAAGGACTGGCGCACCGATCGCGTGCTGCGCCGGCTGGAAGCGCTGCTGCTGGTCGCCGATCGCGAGAAGACGCTGCTGCTCTCGGGCACGGGCGATGTCATCGAGCCCGACGTCGACGCGGCCGCCGTCGGCTCGGGCGGGCCGTACGCGATCGCGGCGGCGCGCGCGCTGCTGGGCGCGACGAAGCTGTCGGCCCGTGAGATCGCCGAGCGCGCCCTGACAATCGCCGGCGAGATCTGCATCTACACGAACGGCGTCCTGGTTTTCGAGGAGATCGGGTCGTGAGCACGACGTCATCCGGTGGCGGTGGCGGTGGCGGTGGCGGTGGCGGCGCCAGCCGCCGCGCGCAGGACCTGACCCCGCGCGCGATCGTCGAGGAACTGGACCGCTACATCGTCGGGCAGAAGGCGGCCAAGCGCGCCGTCGCGGTCGCGCTGCGCAACCGCTGGCGCCGCCAGCAGGTGGCGCCGCCGATGCGCGACGAGATCGCGCCCAAGAACATCATGCTCATCGGCCCAACCGGCGTCGGCAAGACCGAGATCGCGCGGCGGCTGGCGCGGCTGGCGGGCGCGCCGTTCATCAAGGTCGAAGCGTCGAAGTTCACGGAGGTCGGCTACGTCGGGCGCGACGTCGATTCGATGGTGCGCGATCTCGCCGAGACCGCGGTGTCGATGCTGCGCGAGGAGGAACGCGAGCGCCTGCGCCCGCGCGCGCGGGAGAACGCCGAGGAGCGCCTGCTCGACGTGCTCTTGCCGCCCGCGCCACGACAGCGCCCGACCGGGCCCGCGAACATGACAACCGCGATCGCGCCGCCGGCACAGCCCGTGCCCGAGCCACCGTCCGACAACGCCACGCGAGAGAACCTTCGCCGTCTGCTGCGCGAAGGAAAGCTGGACGACAAGATGGTCGAGATCGACACCGCGGACGCGCCGCCGTCGTTCGTCGACGTGTTCTCCGGCACGGGCATGGAAGAGATGGTGCTGAACCTGCGTGACATGTTCCCGCAGGGCGCGCGCCGCACCAAGCGGCGCCGCCTGTCGGTTCCCGAGGCGCTGGAGGTCCTCACCGACGAAGAAGCGACCAAGCTGATTGACCTCGAGCGGTTGCAGAAGGACGCGATCCGCCGCGCCGAACAGGCGGGGATCATCTTCATCGACGAGATCGACAAGGTGGCGGGCCGCGAATCGGGCGGCCACGGTCCGGACGTTTCGCGCGAGGGCGTGCAGCGCGACCTGTTGCCGATCGTCGAGGGGTCGACGGTGTCGACGAAGTACGGCCCGCTCAAGACCGATCACGTGCTGTTTGTCGCGGCTGGCGCGTTCCACGTGTCGAAGCCCAAGGATCTGATCCCCGAGCTTCAGGGCCGCTTCCCGATCCGCGTGGAGCTCGAGTCGCTGTCGGACCAGGACTTCGTCCGCATCCTGACGGAGCCCGAGAACGCGCTGACCAAGCAGTACACGGCGTTACTCGCCACCGAGAAGGTGACGCTGGACATCCGGCCCGACGCGGTCGCCGAGATCGCGAGGATCGCGACGCTGGTGAACGCGCGCATGGAGAACATCGGCGCCCGCCGCCTTCACACGATCATGGAGCGCGTGCTGGACGACCTCGCGTTCGAGGCGCCCGAGCTCGGTCAGACGACGATTCCGATCACCGCGGCCTACGTCCGCGAGCGGCTCGAGGGGATCCTCAAGAACGAGGACCTCTCCCAGTACATCCTCTAAAAAAAAGGGCCCCTTCCGGGGCCCTTTTTCTACGCTGCCGTCAGGCGGGCGTTACTTGCGCGGGTTGCCTCGCGACGGGCTGGGCGCGGACGCCGTGCGAATCGGCGTCGGCGCGGGGCGGCCGCCGCCTGGAGCGGCCGTGCTCGCTCCGTGCGCCGACGCG
>DATMZL010000267.1:0-2109 GCA_035607075.1 Polyangia bacterium | reverse complement strand
CAGCTGTTCGACCGGGGCGGCGGCACCCAGGAACGGTTGCAGCAGCTCGAGATCCAGATTCCCCGACAGGTTGCCGGACATCGCCTTGTCGTCCAGCCGCCCGGCGACGACCAGATCGCCGCCGTCGGTCTTGAAGTGGGCCTCGTCGAGCACGGTGCGGTTGCCGTTCATGCTGACGTGCACCGGGCGCGCCGCCTCGACGCGCACGCGCTGCATGGTGGTCTCGCCGTTGGCGCCCTCGATGGCGCGCGCGACCGACATCCACAGCTCGGGCAGCAGCACGTCCAGCGACAGCGGCCGCGACGGATCGATGTCCGCGCTGACGCGGCCGCTCACGACGCCGCGCGCGTCGCCCAGCGACACCAGCTCCGGCGCCAGCGCTTCGATCTCGACGCGCCGGAAGTCGATCTCGGCGTGGGCGAGCAAGCCCTTCGGCGCCAGCGCCGCCTGCGCGTCGACGTCGAAGCGATCGAACAGCCGGCCGTGCACGGCGACGCCGGGAACGCGCCCCGGTCCGACGTGTGTCGGCGTCAGCGCGAGGTGGCCCGCGCCCAGCTTCACGCCGCGCACCATCACCTTCTCGAGATCGATGTCGCCCGTCAGCTCCGGGCGATCGGGACGCCCGCCGACGTGCAGCTTTGCGCTCGCGAAGCCGGCGACCGGGACGTCGGACGTCGCGACCCCGGGCAGGCCAGCGAGCGGCAACTTGTCGAGCACGATGTCGACGTCGAGATCCTGGTGGGCGAGCAGCACCTTGCCGTGAATGTCGACCACGCCACCCGCATCGCGCCGGAGGTGCAGCGTCTTGACCGTCGCTGTCTGACCCGACTTGCCCGACTTGTCCGTCTCCAGCAACACCTCCACCGGACCCAGCGAGTAGGCGTCGCCGAGCACCTTGACCGGCGTGCCCGCGGGGACTGTCACGCGCGCCGTGACGGCATCGAGCGGACCGTTCGCGTCGGCATGCAGCGACAGCCGGCCCGCCAGGTCTTCGCTCTGCGCGAGGAGTCCCAGGTCGATGTCGCGCAGATCCAGCTTCACGTCCACGACCGGCGACTTCAGCGGCTTGCTGGCGCGCTTCTCCCACAGCTGAACGGTGCCGTGGCCGTCGATGTGTCCGCCGAACAATGGGCCGGCCAGCTTGTCGAGGCGAAGCGTCCCGCGCTCCAGGCCGAACTTCGCGACCAGCTCGGGCAGTTTGCGGCCGCCCGCGCTGATGCCCTGAACGTTCGCGTCGCCGGCGACGCGCGGGTTCTCGAACGTGCCGTCGGCCTTCGCGTCGATGCGCGCGCTCTTCGCGACCGGCGGCAGCCCCATCTCGGCGAACAGCCGGCCCAGATCCGCCGCCACGACCGCCAGCCCCATGTCGATCATCTGCTTCTCGAGATTCACCGAACCCTTGGCGGTCGCCGTCGCGCCCGTGACCGAGACGGTCAACCCGTCGGTCTTCACGCGATCCGCGCCCAGCACGGCGTTGCCGGCGATGCGCACCTCCTTCGGCAGGCCGTTGGCCTTCGGGCGCGAGAACTTCAGGTCGACGCGCGGCAGGCGCGCCGTCTTGTGCGCGATGTCGGCGCGCGCGTCGATGCGCCCCTGCAGCCGGCCGCCCGCCATCGCGCGCAGCTCGGGCGGCACGTAGCTCTCCGTGTGGAAGTCGGTGAACGCCAGGTTCGCGTCCATCGCCAGCGTGTTCGTGTCCAGCTTCGCGCCCAGCTTCATCTTGCCGCCGCCCGGCGCGCCGAACCCGAAGTCGTCGACGTCGACCTTGCCCGCGCCCGCGTCGAAGCCCAGCCCGAAGCCGATGCCCAGCGCCTGGTACGTGTCGTACTTCGCGTTCAAGCCCTTGAACGCCGCCTTCACCTTCAGCGCGGCGAAGGTGTCGGTGAGGTCCGCGACGATCGCGGCGTCGTCGCCCGAGATCGTCAGGCCCTCGATCTTCAAGCCGCCGCCCGTGACGACGGCTGTCAGTGCGTCGCCCGCCTGCGTGAACCCCGCGTGCAGCTTGATACCGGGGATCGACTTCTCGCCGTAGATCCCCGTGAAGGAGCCCTTGCCCACCAGCTTCGTCCGCCCCGTGTCCGCCTCGGTCAGGTCCAGGAAGATGTCGTC
>DATMZL010000090.1:0-2774 GCA_035607075.1 Polyangia bacterium | reverse complement strand
CCGCTCGCCCGGCCCGAGACGGATCTGCCCGCCCGCGACGGCGGCGTCCACCTCGTGGCGCGCGCGCTCGACGTAGCGCTGCACGTCGGTGTCGTCCTTGAGATCGACATAGACGTAGGCGCAGAGATCGCCGCGCTCCGTGCGCAGCGCCGCCGGACGCTGCACGTACGAAGGGTGGCCAACAAGCGCCAGCGGCACCGGCTGCCCGGCGGCGCTCGACGACGCCTTCGAGCGGACGGTCAATTCGCGCAGCTGATCGGCGGGCCCGCGCGGGCGCAGGTCGGGCACGTCGGGCGCGATGCGCACGCGCAGCAGGCGGCCCTGCGCGTCCTGGAGCTCGCCGAGCTGGCCGCCGGTGGCGAACAGATCGACGACGTTCCGCACCGACGCCGGATCGACGCCCAGGCGCGCCAGCGCGGCCGGATCGGGCTCGAACGAAAGCCAGGTCTCGCCACCCGTCGCCTCGAACACAGCGCTGCGCGTGCCCGGCACCGCGTTCACGACGCCCCTTACCGCGGCGCCCAGCGTTTCGAGCCGCTCAGGATCTGGCGAGATCACGCGGACGCCGACGGGCGTCCGCACGCCTGTCGCCATCATGTCCATGCGCGCCCGCGCCGGCCCCGTCCAGGCGCTTCGCCAACCGGGCAGGCTCGCCGCCTTGTCCAGCTCGTCGATCACCTCGGCGTTCGTGCGCGGCGTGGCGTCGGGCCACACCAGCCGCAGCACGCTCTTCAGCGGCCCCGGCGCCCAGCTGGAGTACCAGCGCTGCCGTGGAATCTTCGGTCGCTCTTCGCGCGGCCGCAGGCGGATCGTCGTCTCGGCCATCGAATAGGGCGCGGGATCAGTGCCGGTGTCCGCGCGTCCGACCTTACCGAACACGCTGGCGACCTCGTCGAACTGGCTCATCGCGAAGTCCTGCCAGAACAGCTGCAGCGCGGCCTGCTCCGCCGCGACGCCGGGTCGCGTCGTCGGCATGTAAAGGAGATCGCCCTCGTCGATGCGCGGCAGGAACTCGCCGCCCAGTCGCGTGACGATCGGCAAGCACGAGACGAGCGCCAGGCCCGCAGTCGCCAGCGTCAGGGCGGGGCGGTTCAACGCGAAACGCACGAACGGCCGGTAGAGGTTGACCAGGACGCGCGTCAGCGGGTTCGCGAACTCCGGGATCACGCGGCCGCGCAGCAGGCGGTCGCGCAGCGCCGGCGCCAGCGTCAACGTCACCAGCGCCGCCGACGCGACGACAAGCGTCTTCGTGAGGGCGAGCGGCCTCAGGAGGCGGCCGGTCTCGCCGGTGAACGCGAACACCGGCAGGAACGAAAGCGCGGTGATCACCAGCGACGTCAGGATCGCCGGCGCGAACGACTGCGCCGCGGCCAGCATCTTCACGCGCCGGCTGCCGGGCGCGGCACCCGGTTCCAGTGTTTCTAATCGTCGGTGCGACGCTTCCAGCGCGACGATGTCGGCGTCGACCGCCATGCCGAGCGCGATGCCGATGCCGCCCAGGCTCATGATCGTCGCGGGCACGCCCAGCACCCACATCGCCCCGAACGTCAGCAGCAGCACCACCGGCAGCGTCGCGAGCGGGACGAGCGCGCTGCGCACGTGCAGCAGGAACAGCAGAATGACCAGGACGACGACGCCCACCTCCTCGCCCAGCGCGCGCAGCAGCGTCTTGCGCGCGCGCGTCGCGAGGTCGGAGCGGTCGTACGTCGTCGACACGTGCACGTCGGCGGCGATGCCCGAGTCGAGGCGCTCGGCGTCAGCGGGCCGGTGCGGGAGCAGGCGCGCCTCGCGCGCGATCGTGCGCTTGACCGCGTCCGTCAGCGCCGCGATGTCGGCGTCGCGCTTCGCGATGACGATGCCGCCGACGGCGCGCACGCCCGCCAGGTCGGCGAGGCCCGTCTGCATGTCGTCGACCTCGCGGATCAACGCGACGTCGCGCAGGCGCACCTCCTCACCCCGGACAGGCAGCGCCTCGAGGTCTGCGATCGACACGCGCGCCACGCCACGCGCGAGGCCAGGACCCGACGCGTCGAACACAGGCCGCACGGCCCCCACGACGTCGCTGTACGCCAGGCCCCGCTCGCGCAACTCGCGCGGCTTGAGGTCGATCCGCACCTGGCGCAGATCGCCGCCGACTGACGCCACCTCCGCGACGCCGGGAATCGTGGCCAGCGCCGGCTTGAGCACGTCTTCCTGAAAGCGGCGCATCTCGAGCGCCGACGAGACGCGTGCGCGATCGGTCAGCGCGTACTCGAACACCCAGCCCGTCGTCGACGCGGTCGGTCCCAGGTAGACGCGGACGTTGGGCGGCAGCTTGGCGCGCGTCCGCTCGACGCGCGCCTCGATCTCACGATGGGCGGCCTCGAGGCCCTCTGCCGACGCGAAGACGACGTCGACATACGCCATCCCGGTCATCGTCGAGGCGCGGATGGCCTTGGAGCCGGCGACGCCCGTGAGAGCCTCGGTCAGCGGCTTCGCCACCGCCGCCGCGACGTCGGGCGCTGGATGGCCCATCCAGTCCGCCACCAGCGCGATCTGCGGATCGGCCAGATCCGGGACGACGTCACGCGCCAGGCCGCGCCGCGCGAAATCGCCCGCGATCGCGATGCCGAGCGCCGCGATGATCACCGTCCAGTGGTGCCGGGCGGACCAGGAGACCACACGCGCGATCACGGCAGCGCCTCCAGCGCAATCTCGCCGGCGTTGGCCCCGAGGCGCCGATCTGCGTCGACGAAGAATGTCGCCCGCGCGATCACCCGGTCGTTGGGCTGCAG
>DATMZL010000100.1:0-6367 GCA_035607075.1 Polyangia bacterium | reverse complement strand
AAGCTGTTGCAGGCAGCCGGCTAGGGACTCGAGGACGAGAACGGCTACGAGGACGAGCACGGGGGACGGAACGCGGGCGGTGCTCGCGTGGGGAGTGGGGATCGTCGTTCTCGCGTTCGTGGTGCGGCTGGCGTGGGTGCTGGCGGTGCCAACGGTGCCGGTCAGCGACTTCGCGATGTACCGCGAGTCGGCGAACTATCTGTCGGAGTTCGGGCGGCTCGATTCCGGGTTCATCTACATGCCCGGCTTCGTCGTGCTGCTGGCGTGGGTCAAGGACGCGGGCGGCGGATTGCTCGCCCAGAAGCTGCTGGGTGTCGGGTTCGGAACGCTCGCTGCGGCGGCGATGTTCGCCGTCGCCTACAAGCTGGTCGACGATGATGCGAACGCGCCGCCGGGCACGCCTGAGCGCTGGCGGCGCATCTGCCCCTGCCCGCACGCCGTCGCATCGACGCTGATCTTCGCGCTCTGGCCCTCCGGCGTCGGGATGTCGAGCGTCGTCGGGACCGACATGCCGGCCGCCGCGTTGCTCGCGCTCGCGCTGGCGTTGCTTGTGACGCTCGGCCCGCGCCGTCCCGTCGTCGGCGCGCTCGCGTTCGGTGCGGCGCTGGGGCTGGGCGCCTGGATCCGCGCGGTGGCGCTGCCGCTGTCCGCGCTGGCGATCGGTTACTGGCTGGCCGTTCGTCAGCGACTCGCGCGCGCTCTCTTGCTGACCGCTGCTGGCATTGCCGCGACGCTGTTCGTGCTCTTGCCGTGGGGCATCCGCCACCTGCGGCAGACCGGATCGCTCTACTTCACGGACGATCACGGTGGCATCACCGCGCTCATCGGCGCCAACCCGAACTCCGAGGGCACGTACACGCGCGCGCTGAATCGCATGTTCAAGGACGTGACCGGACGCAGCGTGCTGGACGAGCCGCACCACGACACCGATCGCGCCGCGTATGCGATCGCGCGCGAATGGTTCGCGTTCGAACCGCGCTACGCGCTCGGCCTCGCGACGCTGAAGGCCGATCGGCTGTTCGATCCCGAGCACCGGCTGCTTTACTGGTCGATCCTGCGTCCGGGCGTGCTGGTGGGGCGGCCCGCCGCCTGGTTCGCCGCGCGTCGCGACGGGATCGTGCGTTTTGCCGACGCGTTCGGCCTCGCGGTGGCAGGGCTCGCGCTGGCGGGCGTCGCCGCCGCGTGCGTGCGCCGCCGCTGGCGGCTGCTGGCGCTGGTTCCGTTCCAGCTCGCCTACGTCGCCACCTACGGACTCTTCTTCGCCGAGCCCCGCTACCGGCTGCCGATCGAGCTGCTCGCGTTCCCGTTCGTCGCCGTCGCGCTCGGCGAGATCGTCTCGGCCGTGCGCGCCGGCGTGGGACTACTGTCGTCAGAACCCTGGAAGGGTTCCGAACCTCCCGCGAAGGGCTCGAGCAGGCAAAGCCCGCTCTCGCCCACGCGCTCGCGCGCCGATCTCCTGGGTGCGGCGAAGGTGCTGGGACCCGCGCTCCTGGTGATCGTCGTCTGGCGTCTCGCCTGGCCGGTGCTGCTCGACGCGGGAACCGGGCTGCGCGCGCGTCACCGCTGGGCGGTCAGCGAGGCGGAGCTCGACGGTAACCGCCGCCTGCTGCTCTGGGCGGCGGCGCCGCCGCTCGCGGCGCAGTCGCCGCTGGCGGGATCGCCCGAGGGCGTGCACGTGCGCGCCCGCGCGGACGGGCAGCAGAACGCGCTGCGCCTGCGCCTGGGCGGGGGCCCGCTGCCCGCCGGGCGCTACGCGCTTCACTTCCGGCTCGAATCCGGGGCCGGACCTGCGCGCTTCGCGCTCGGCGACACGCGCGCCGAGGCTGCCGCGGGCGCGCCCGCGACGTTCGACGCCGTCATCAATCATCCCGGTGGACCGTTGACGCTCGCCGCTGCAACTGAAGGTGGAGCGATCTGGATCGGCGACGCAAAATTGAATCGGGAACCCTCAGAGGGTTCCCGAACCCTCCCGCGATGATGCGCGGCGAGCAAAGCTCGCCGGCTCCTCACGCGTA
Organism: Polyangia bacterium; assembly: GCA_035607075.1. Classification (GTDB taxonomy): domain Bacteria; phylum Myxococcota_A; class Polyangia; order Fen-1088; family Fen-1088; genus JADGRB01. Next base: position 4,352 of record DATMZL010000100.1, on the reverse strand, counting down.
AATAAAAACGATGCCCTAAATCAAGCGCTTTCGGACATCAAGACGCCGAACCGGAACGTTCCCCCCTCCCGGGTCGCGGTCATGTTAATCCTCTCACGAAGCATGCAGGACCATACGCGGATGCTTTGGCTGCTGGCAGCGCTGTGCGTCGCCGGCTGTCATGGAAAGTACACGCGTCCGGTCAGCGACGATCCGATCGCGCCCGAGCCGGCGCGCCTGCAGCGCGGCAGCTATCTGGTCAACAACGTTCTGTTTTGCGGCGCGTGCCACACGTCGCGCGAGCACGGTAATACGCTGATTGAGCCCGAGCGTACGGACGCCTACCTGGGCGGCGGAAACGTCTACAACGACAAGGCCATCGGCGTGGTCTGGGTTCCCAACATCACGCCCGACGTCGAGACCGGGATCGGCGCCTGGAAGGACGACGAGATCCTGCGCGTGCTGCGCGACGGCGTCGCGAAGGACGGACACTTCCTGCTGCCGCTGATGCCGTTCGCCGCCTACCAGCACCTCTCCGACGAGGACGCGCGCGCGGTTGTCGCCTACATGCGTACGGTCCCGGCCTATCGGCAGACGAAGCCGCGCCAGGACAACAAGCTCGGGTTCATGAACAAGCTGCTGTTCGGCATGATCGGCGTGCAGATGCACAAGCCGGTCGCGCGCGTCGCCGAGCCGGACCGCACGAACAAGCACGACTACGGCCGCTACCTCATGCGTATCGCGGCGTGCGGCGATTGCCACTCGCTGACCGAGAAGGGGCCGCGCCCCGAGACCGATCCGCTCGCTTTCGCGGGCAGCGACGTCCCCTTCGAGGATCCCGGCCTCGGCAAGGTGTACGCGAGCAACATAAGCGGCGATCCCGAGACAGGCCTCGGGCGCTACACCCCCGACGCGATCAAGCAGGCGCTGCGCAACGGAACGCGCCTCGACGGCAAGCGGCTGGCGCCGCCGATGTCGATCCTGATTCCGCACCTGTCGGGGATGACCGACGAGGACCTGGACGCGCTGGTGGGCTACCTGAAGTACCTGCCGGCCGCCAAGCGCAAGCCGCCGGAACGCGAGCTCGGTCCGGCGCTGCGCGCCCAGCTGGGCAGTTGACTGGCAATTGACGGGCAGCTGACGAAAGAGGCGACCAACCAAACATGAGCGAAACGATCGATCAGCCGCCGCCACCGCCTTCGGGCGAAGATTGGCCCGCCCGCATCGAGGAGCTGCTGACCGAGGCCGAGGCTGCGCCGTCCATTGCCGAGCGGGCGAACGTTCTCTGTCGCGTCGCGGAGATTTACGAGCGACGGCTGGGCGATCCGAACGGCGCGCTGGTGACGTTGCAAGCGGCGCTGGAACAGGATCCCTCGAGCGGACGCGTCGTGCAGGAGATGGAGCGGGTCGCGCGCAGCAGCGGATGCTGGAAGGAGCTGATCGCGATCACCGCCGAGGTGGCGTCGGGGCTCGAGGATCCGAAGCAGTCGGCCGATCTCTGGGTGCAGATCGCGTTCTGGGACGAGAGCGGCCTGGGCCTGCCCGAGGAGGCCGCCAACGCCGCGCGCGCGGCGCTGCAGCTCGCGCCCACGCACGGCGGCGCGCTGACGCTGCTGGAGGATCTCTACAAGCGGCAGCGCAACTGGGATCGCTACGTCGAGATCCTCGCGCACAAGCACCAGCTGGTGACCGACGATCCCTACAAGCTGCTGGACGCGTACCGCGAGGTCGTCCGCTACGAACCACAGCACGTCGGCGCGCTGACCGGCCTCGCCCAGATCTCCCAGGAGACGGCGGACTGGGATGGCGCGGCGGATACGTTGCGCAAGCTGATCTCGGCGCTGCCGCCGGGCCGCGACGAGGATCGGCTGGTGGCCCGCCATCGGCTGGGCGCGATCTTGAAGGACCGTCTCGGCGATATCCGCGGCGCCGAGGAGCAGCTCGTCGAGGCGCTGGCCACACCGGGCGGCGAGACGCACGGCCCCACCATGCTGACGCTGGCCGCGATCTACCGCGAGCGGCGGGACTGGTTGAAGGCGCGCCAGCTGCTGGGGCGCGCGGCGGCGACCGCCGCGGATCCGGCCGAGCGGATTCGCCTGCTCGTCGAAGCGGCGGAGATCTGCGCGAACCAGCTCGACGACGAGAATCAGGCGGCGGAGATCTACGGCGACGCGCTGCTGCTCGATCCGACCCGCACCGACATCATCGATAGGCTGGCGGCGGTTCGCTTCAAGCGCGGCGACTGGACCGGCCTGCTGCCGCTGGCCGAGCACCTTGTCGCGCAACTCGATCCCGCGCTGGGCGTCCCGGAAAGGCCCGCCGACGAGAAGGCGCGCCTCTGGTACCAGCTGGCGCGCGCCGCCGAGGAGACAGGCGATCTCGCGCGCGCGACCGCCGCGTATGGATCGTCGCTGGAGGCGCAGGCGGCCGGGCCGCAGGCGCTCGCGTCGCGCCGCGATCTGGCGGCGTTGACCTTCCGCCTCGAGCAGTGGGCGGAGGCGGCGGCGGCTTACGAGACGTTGCTGACATCGAACGAGGGCGCGCTGAAGCGGCCCGACATGCTTGCGGCGCTGGAGCGGCAGGGTGTCGCGTACATGCGGGCGGGCGAGCCGGCGAAGGCGATCGCGCCGCTGGAGAAGGCGCTGAACCTCGAGCCGCGGCGGCGGGTCGTGCTCGAGGCGCTGGTCGAGGCGGCGAAGGCCGCGGGCGACGACGATACGGTCGTGCGCCACACGCAGGCGCTGCTGTCGGTCATCGAGGATCGAAAGAAGAAGCTCGAGCTGCTCGAGCACGTCGCGACGATTCATCACGAGCGGCGCAAGGACCCGCAGCGCGCGATCGCGGCGTACATGGCGGCGCTGGAGATCTGGCCGGACGAGCGATCGATCATGCATCGCCTGCTCGAGCTGCTGAGCGAGACCAAGCAGTGGAAGCAGTCGGTCGCGCTGCTCCTGAAGCTGGCCGAGCAGACCGACGCGGAGTTCCGCGCGCCGTACTTCGTCGCCGCCGGCAACATCCTGGCGGAGGAGCTGCACGCCCCCGCCGAGGCGGTCGACGTCTACGAACGCGCGCTGGACGCCGACCCCAAGGACCTGAAGTCCTTCGAACGCGTCGACGCGCTGGTCACCGCGGCGCGCGACTGGAAGACGCAGGAACGGACCTACCGGCGCCAGATCAAACGCATGGGAAACGACGCCGCGCCGGAGAAGCGGCCCGCGTTGCTCGCGTTGTGGGCCGGGCTGGGCGAGATCTACCGGACGCGTCTCAAGGACTACCCGTCGGCGATCGCCGCGTTCGAGGTCGCGGCCGATCTCGATCCCGAGTCGGCCGAGCGCCGCAAGATCCTCGCCGAGCTCTACCGGTTGAACGGTTCCGCGACGTACGGCAAGGCGATCGCCGCGCACCGCGCGCTCGTCTCTCGCGCGGCATCGCCCGTCGAGATGGTCCCCGACCTCAAGACGATGCTGCGCCTGTTCGTGGAGATGGGCGCGCTCGACGAGGCGCACGCCGCCGCGTCGGTGCTCGTCGGCACCGGCCAGGCCGATCACGACGAGGCCACCCTCTTTCAGCAATACCGCCCGCGCGGCGTCGTTCGCGCGCACGGCCGGCTGACCGAGGAGTTCTGGCAACGCCACCTCTATCACCAGGACGAGGATCGCGGGCTCTCGCAGATCCTCGCGACGATCTCGCCAGCGGTCGCCAGCGCGCGCGCGAAACCCGCCAAGGATCTGGGGCTGAAAAAGAAGTACCAGCGCAACGTGCTGACCGACCAGACCGTCGTGTGCAAGGCGCTGGCCTACGGAACGCAAGTGCTCGGGTTGCAGCCGCCGGACGTGTACCTCGTGCCCGAATCGGCCGGCGAGCTGGACGTCGTGAACGTCCGCGGCGGGATCCCGGGCGTGCCGACGCTTGTCATCGGGCGGAAGCTGTTCGAGATGGAATCGGACATCGAGCTGGCGTTCATCGTCGGACGGACGCTGGCCGCGATCCGCCCCGATCACCTGCTGCGCTGGCCCAACTTCGTCCCCACGCTGGCCGAGCTGGAGATCGCGGTGCGCGGCGCGATTCGCCTCGTCGATCCGGAACGTCCGATTCCGCCCGAGGTCACGGGCGAGGTGGAGCAGTACGCGGGACACCTCGGCAGGACGCTGCCGCCCCAGGTGGTGGAACAGGTGTCGGCGCTGGTGAAGCGCTTCGCCGCTGCGCACGGCGGCGATGCGGGCGCGGTCGGCGCGGTGCTGCCGCGGTGGGCGCGGGGCGCGTGCCTGACCAGCGTCCGCGCCGGCTTGTTGCTGGCGGGCGACCTGGAGGTAGCGGTGCGGCTGGGCGAGGCGTTCGCGGCGCCGGTCGGCATCGAGCCCGCCGATGTGGTC
>DATMZL010000105.1:0-4901 GCA_035607075.1 Polyangia bacterium | reverse complement strand
CTGCGCGAGGCGCGCCGTCTCGCGCGGGACGCCGGCGAGCTTCGCTCGCCGAGTCCCATCGCGGGAGGGTTTGGGAACCCTCCCAGGGTTCCCATGTCGAATGTCCAGAAGCTGGTGCTTTCGATCTTCGTGAACCCGACCCAGTTCGGGCCGAACGAGGATCTCGCGCGCTACCCGCGCGATCTGCCGGGCGATCTCGCGAAGGCCGCCGGCGCCGGCACCGACGTCGCCTACGTGCCCGAGGCGCGCGACGTGTATCCCGCGGGGTACCAGACGACGGTCGAGGTGCCGGAGCTGGCGCGCGGCCTCTGCGGTCCGTTCCGGCCCGGTCACTTCGCGGGCGTCGCCACCGTGGTCTGCAAGCTGTTCAACGTCGTCCGGCCCGACGTCGCCGTGTTCGGCCAGAAGGACTACCAGCAGCTCGCGATCGTTCGCCGCATGGTCATCGATCTGGACATGGGGATCGAGGTTGTCGGCGTTCCGACCGTGCGCGAGCCGGATGGGCTGGCGATGTCCTCGCGCAACGCGTACCTGTCGCCCGCCGAGCGGACGCGGGCGCTGTCGATCTCGCGCGCGCTGTTCGCGGCGCGTGATGCCGCCGCTGGCGGCGCCGGCGATCCGGTCGCGATCGTTGCGGGCGCGCGCGCCGCGCTGGACGTCGATCGCGTCGACTACGTCGAGCTGGTCGATGCCGAGTCCCTCCGGCCTATCACTGATCTCTCACGCCCGTCCGTGCTCGCCGTCGCCGCCTTCGTGGGCCGCACGCGTTTGATCGACAACGTTCGCATCTCCTAGGGCGATCCCGCACGCGAGCGAACCCGCCTCGACACGGGGTCGTCGATTGCGCTACGCGCGCGTAGCGATCACCGCGCGTGATGCCGCGCTGCAGATGGCACGCCGCCTGCTGGTATCCAGGAAGACGGAGGCTCGACCATGGTGCGGGGAGTGATTCGGGGCGTGGGGGTGTTGGCGATTGCCGTGGCGGGCGCGAGCGCGGGATGTGCCGGCGACGAAGCGGCGCCGGTCGCGCACAACCGCGTCGTCGTCGCCGAGCCGGAGCCCGAGCTCGTCATGTCGCCGCTGTCGGTCGCCGCCGGCGCCAACCCGGCGCCGACGACGACGATGGCGCTCGCGACCGATGTCGCCGTGGACGCGCGGCTGCTCGTGATCACCGCGGACGGCACGTCAGCGACGGTCTCCGCCATCAAGAGCGCCCTCGATTATCTCGGCACGCCGTACGACGTGATCGACGCCAGCAACGGCGCGCCGCTGACCGCAGACGCTCTCGGCACCGCCGATCACGGGCGCTACCAGGGGATCCTCCTGGACTCGGGCGACTTGTCGGTGAGCTCGACAAGCGCGTTCTCGGACGCCGAATGGACGGCCCTCACGACCTATGAGGCGCGGTTCGGCGTGCGCCGGGCGGTGGCGTACATGGTCCCGTCTGCGGCGTACGGGCTGACCTCGGCCGGCGGCCTCGACGCGAAGGCGGCGCCGCTCTCGCTGACGTGCACTGCCGCGGGCAAGCTCGCGTTCGTCGGCGCGAACTGTGACGGTCCGGTCGCGATCGAGGACGGTTGGGCTTATCGCGCGCAACCGACAGACGCGTCGACGGTGCCGCTGCTCGTCGATGCATCCGGCAACGTGTTTGCTGCGACGCACGCCTACCCAGACGGCCGTGAAGCGCTGATGCTCACGTTCTCGCAGTCCCCGACCGCGTTTCACACGCCGGCGCTGATGTACGGCGTGATCAACTGGGTGACGCGCGGGCTGTTCATCGGCGAGAAGCACGTCTACGCGTCGCCGCAGATCGACGATCTCTTCCTGGCCAGCGCCATCTACACCGGCGGGACCTACCGGATCACCAACGACGACTTCAAGGCCTTCAAGCGCTGGCAGGATGGGCTTCGCGCCGATCCGCTGACGGCGAACTTCCGGTCCTCGTTCGCGTTCAACGCGAGCGGCGCCAAGCCGCCCTCGCAGGACCATTTGACCGATGAGGTCCACGAGCTGGAAGCGCACTTCACGTTCATCAACCACACCTGGGATCACAAAGAGCTGACAGCGATGTCGTACGCGGACGCGTTCGAGGAGTTCAGCCAGAACCACCAGTACGCCGCCGGCCTTCCCTTCACCGAATACACCGTCGAGAACCTCGTCACGCCCGGCATCACCGGCCTCGACAACGCGGAGGTCATGCGCGCCGCCTTCGACGTCGGCATCCGCCAGCTCGTCAGCGACACGTCCGTCGCCGGTCAGGGAAACCCGTCGCCGAACGCCGGCTACTACAACGCGCAGAATCCGGATCTACTCGTGATGCCGCGCCGGCCGCTCGATCTGTACTTCAACGTGTCACAGCCGTCGGAGTGGATGGTGGAGTACGCCGCCCGGCACGCCGGCGTGGCGTCCACCTACGACCAGATGATCGCGGCGACGAGCGATTCACTGGCCCGCTATCTCCTGCGCGGCGAGAACGACGCGTGGATGTTCCATCAGGCGAACCTGCGTGACATCGGCGGCGGGAAGAGCCTGCTGTCGGATGTGCTGGACGCGGCGTTCGCGAAGTACGCCGCGCGCTCGACGCTTCCCGTGCTGAGCCCGACGATGGATGACCTGTCTGCGCGGGTCGAAGGGCGCATGGATCTGAACGCGTCCAATGTCACTGCGACGATCGGGCCGGGCGCAACTCTGTCCGTCCAGGTGGTGAACGGCGCAACCGTGCCGATCACGGGACTGTGCACGCCGTCGGCCGAGATCTACGCAGGTCAGCGCATCTCTTATCTGCAGCTCCCGGCAGGCGGATCGATGACGCTCTCGCTGGCAACCGACTGCAATCCGGGGGTCACCGGGACCGGTGGGCCTGGCGACGGCGTCGGCGGTACTGCCGTCGGCTCGCTCGGCAACGGCGACGGCGGGCTCGGGTCGGGGGTTGCGCCCGACGCCGGGTGCGGCTGCCTGGTCTCGGACGGCGCGCGTGGTGGCGGCGTGTGGGCGCTGGCCCTGGCGCTCGTCGGGTGGGCGCTCGCCCGCCGCCGTCGCTGACGGCCGCCGATTCAATCGGGAACGCTCAAAGGGTTCCCGACCCCTCCCGCGATGATTCGCGGCGAGCCAAGCTCGCCGGCTCCTCACGCGATTCGCGATTCCACGCCGGATACGCGTTCGGCGGCCGCCGCTACGGATGCGTAGCGGTGGATCCACCAACTGCGGATCAGGTGTTTGCCTCAAAAGTGATGTCGGGACGGCCCTGTGGAAGGTGTTCCCGATTGCGCCGACGGCGTTGGCACGGCGGCTGCTGGTCGTGGAATGCCGGAGGCAGAACGAAGATGTTGGAACGCGCGGGGGCGAGAACGGGGTGGTTCCTCGAAGTTGGTTTGCTGATCGGGATGTGGGCGACGGCGGGTGGATGCACCGGCGGCGCCGACGATCCCGCGCCGGTGGCGCGCAACCGTCTCGTGGGCCGGCCGGTCGAGGTCCGGCGCACGATGCGGCCGCTGACGCTCGCGCCCGCCAGCAACCCGGCGCCCGATACGCGCCTGGCCCTCGCCACCGACGTGACCGTCGACGCGCGCGTCCTGGTGATCACGGCCGACGGAACGGACGCCGCGCTGGACGCGATCACGCAGACGCTGCGTACGCTCGGGACGCCGTTCGATGTCCTCAACGCCTCGACGGGCCCGGCCCTGACGGCCGACGCGCTCGCGGTCGGCGATCGCGGCCGCTATTACGCGATCGTGCTCGACGTCGGCGATCTCGCGGCGGGGAACCTCAGCGCGTTCACCGACGACGAATGGATGACGCTGGCGTCGTACGAGGCCCGCTTCGGCGTCCGGCGCGCGGCGCTGTACACGTTCCCGAGCGCGGCTTACGGCCTCAGCTCGACGGGCGACGGCTTCGACGCGTCGACCAGGCCCATCGCGGCGCACTGCACGCCGGCAGGGGCGAGCGTCCTGTCCGGCGTGAACTGCGCCGGACCGGTCGCCATCGACGACGGCTGGGTTTACGGCGCCCAGCCGACGGACGCGGCGACCGTGCCGCTGCTGGTCGACGATGCCGGCAACGTCTACGCCGCGACCCGCACGTACCCGGACGGGCGCGAGGCGCTGGCGCTGACGTTCTCGCAGTCGTCGACGTCGCTGCCGTCGCTCACGCTCGCGTACGGCGTCGTCAGCTGGGTGACGCGCGGCCTGTTCATCGGCGAGCGCCACGTCCTCCTGTCGCCGCAGATCGACGACTTCTTCCTGGCCAGCGCCCTCTATCCGACGACGGCGGGCAACTATCGGATCACGGCCGACGACCTGCAGGCGTTCACGAACTGGCAGGCCGCGCGTCAGGCCGATCCGTTGACCGCGCAGTTCCGCGCGGCGTTCGCGTTCAACGCGTTCGGCGCCAAACCGCCCGGCCGCGACGCGTTGACTGACAAGGCGCTCGCGCTCGGGGCGACGTTCGCGTGGATCAACCACACCTGGGATCACACCGAGATGGATGCGATGAGCTACGCGGACGCGTTCACGGAGCTGAGCCAGAACAACCAGTACGGCCTCGGGTCCGGACTGTCCCGGTACTCGGCGGAAAACCTGGTCACGCCCAGCATGACCGGCCTCGGCAACGCCGAGGTCATGCGCGCCGCGTACGACGTCGGCATCCGCCAGGTGATCAGCGACGCGACGGTGGCCTGCCAGGACAACCCGTCGCCGAACGCCGGCTACTACAACGCGCTGGTGCCGACGCTGCTGCAGATCCCGCGGCGGGCGACCAACCTCTACTTCAACGTGTCGCAGCCGGCGGAATGGATCGCCGAATATCAGGTGCTGCGCGCGATGGCCAACGTCGACTACGCGCAGGTCGTCGACGCCGAGTCCACCGACCAACTTCGCGATCTGTTGCGGGGCGAGAACGATCCG
>DATMZL010000111.1:0-3397 GCA_035607075.1 Polyangia bacterium | reverse complement strand
CACCGCTACCGGAAGCACCTGTCCGCCGCCGATCGCATGCTCGCCGACGAGCTCTGCAATGCCGCGGCGATGGGAAACACCGAGGAGATCCCGGCACGCGTCGAGTACATCCTGCAGACGACCTGGCAGGCGGAGGACTGGGCGGCGTTCATCCGCAGCCCGAAGCTCGACGACGGCGGCACGCACCCGGCGACCGCCCGTCGCTGGCGCGAGCTGACCGGCCGCGGGTAGCCAGCAGCGTACGCGGCTGTAGGTGGGCGTCGCCCGTCGGCCCACCGATCTGCGCCGAATGTTCTTCTTTTTTGAGGCCGCGGTGTCGATGAGGAGGCGATGCGAAAACTCCTCTCCTGGTTGGCGGTAACGGCGGCAGTGTCGGTCGGTTGCGGCGGCGTCAGCGGGCCGCCCGAGCCCAAGAAGATCGAGGGCGGCGGCATCGCGGACGGCCCCATCAACGGCAATCTGTTCGTTTACGTGATCGATGAGGAGACGCGCGCCGTGCTGTCGAGCGCGACGGTCCGCGTGGGCGATTCGTCGGATTCGTCGCCTTGCGAGGTGGTGACCGATTCGACCGGCCTCGCGAAGTTTCAGGCCGACAACTGCGCCGGGTTGAAGGGCCCGGCGACGGTGACCGTCACGACAGCCGGCTACGCGCCGGTCACCTGGATCGGCGTCAACGGCACGAACGTCACGATCCCGATCCGCAACTCGAATCCGCCGGCGGTCCCGACCGCAACGGTCAGCGGGACGATCTTCGGCTGGAGCACGCTGCCGGTGCCGCCGCTGCACCACCAGACGCTGGCGCTGATCGCCGCGTCGCAGTCGGACAAGCTGGGCGATCGCGCCAACGATCTGCCGCAGGGAACGCGGAACGTCGTCGTCGGTGTTCAGGTGTTTCCGATTCCGTCGAACCTCTGCGTGAAGAACCAGGTCGCCGACGACTGTAACTGGACGCTGACGACGCGCACCGGGAAGCAGGCGCACATCGCGCTGATCGTCGACCAGTTCGACAACAACACGCCCGACGACGACACCGATGACACCTTCACGTTCACCGGCGTGGCGATCAAGACGGGTCTCGACTTCGCCGCCGGCGACACGCCGACGGGAGAGTCGCTGCCGATGCTGACCGACGCCGACATGCAGACGTTCACGGCGTCGTTCGCGTCGCTTCCCAGCGGCATGGATTACATGGGCGGTTTCCCGGCGCTGGAGCTGGGGGAGGAAGGCCGCATCGCCTTCATCCTGCCCGCGCTGGACATGACGCACACGACGGCGCGCGTGCCCAAGCTGACCGGGTCGCTGGCCGGCGCGCACTACAGCCTGATCGCGCAGGCGCAGGACGCGAAGGACCAGGATCGGCCGTCGTCGCTGGGCTGGGTGCACGACGCGAACATCGGCTCGACGGTCGCGCTGTCCACCTGGCTGCCGCCGCCCAGCAACATCCTGGTCAGCGGTGGGACGTACTCGTTCAGCAAGGTGACGGACGCGACCGTCCAGGGCGCCGAGATCCAGAACATGATGGGCCAGCGGGTCTGGTCGGTGACCATCTTCGACGGGTCGACGTCGTTCACGCTGCCGGGCCTGTCGCCCGATCCGCTGCCGGCGGGGACGCTGGCCTTCGAGGCGTCGGCGATCCGGATCCCGAACACGAACGTCACGAACTTCAAGCTCGATGACGCGCGCGAAAACATCGCGGCGATCGCGAAGGACTTCGTCACCTTCACCCACTGAGGTTCACATGCGCGCGAGACAAGTTGCGTTCGCGGAACTGCTGGTCACGGTGTTGGTCACGGGGGCGTGCGGCGGGAGCAGCCACCCGCTGCCCAGCAAGACCGAACCGCACCTGATCCCGGGCGGCGGGATCGCCGACGGCCCGATTCACGGCACGTTGAACGTCTACGTCATCGACGAGGACACGCGAAACGTCGTGTCGAGCGCGGCGGTGCGCGTGGGCGCCGGCGACGAACAGGATCCCTGCAACGCGCTCACGGACTCCACCGGCCTCGCCCGGTTCGATTCGGCCGCGACCTCCACGTCGACCGTGGACGGCGGGGCCCCGAGCGGCGCCGGCTGCAAGCTGCTCAGCAAACCGGTGACGCTGACGGTGTCAGCGACAGGCCATGCGCCCAGCACCTGGATCGGCGTCAACGGCGGCAACGTGACGATCGCGCTGCGCGCGATCTCGATGCCGGACCTGGGCCGCGCTACGGTGAGCGGCACGATCGCCGGCTGGGACGATCTGCCCGCGCCCGCCGTCGATCACAACCGTCTCGCCATCATCGGCGCGTCGAGCAACCCCGCGCTGAGCGACCGCGCCAACAACATCGACCAGGGGACCCGCAGCGTCGACGTCGACGTGCTGGGCGTCGGCGTCGTCTCGATCGACATCGCGTCCAACGTCTGCGTGCGCAATTCGAACCCGGACGCGCTGGTCAACGACTGCAACTGGATCCTGACCACGCACACCGGGGCCCAGGCCCACTTCGCGATTCTCGTCGATCAGGACACCAAGGGAACGCCCGACGACGACACCGACGACACGTTCACGGCGACCGGCTGGGCGATCAAGACCAGCCTCTCGTTCGGAGACGGGACCATGACGGGAGGCGAGATCCTGCAACCCATCGCGGACGCCGACATGCAGTCGTTCTCGGCGTCATTCGCCAGCGGGCCGTCCGGTCTGGACTACGTCGTCGGGCTGCCCGTGCTGGATCTGGGCACGGAAGGGCGCATCAACATCATCCTGCCGGCGCTGAACAAGACGACGATGATGACGCGCGTGCCGAAGCTGACCGGTCCGCTCGCGGGCGCGCACTACGACATGATCGCCGTCGCCACCGACGACGCGACGAAGGCGCAGCCATCGACGATCACCTGGCTGCGCCACGTCGATCCGTCGTCGACGGTGGCGGTGAAGACCTGGCTGCCGCCGCCGACGGCGATCGCGATGGCCAGCGGCACGTTCTCGTTCACGCCCGTGACGGGCGCGACCGTGCACGGCGCCGAGCTGCAGACGATGGACGGGCAGCGGCGCTGGTCGATCACGATCTTCGACGACACGACGTCGTTCACGCTGCCCGGCCTGTCGCCGGATCCGCTGCCGATCGGGACGATCCGGTTCGCGGTGTCGGCGCTGCGCATCCCGGACGCGAACCTGAAGAACATCGTCTTCGACGATCTGCGCGACGTCCTCACGGACATCTCGACCGACGAGATCACGTACACGCGGTAGGGCTAGGGCGATATGAACGTCATGTCGCTGTACAGCTCGAGCGCGACGCCGTTGGTCCAGCCGAAGCCGATCTCGTTGCTCTGGTAGCCGAACGCCAGCTTGCCGGCGACGCTCGACGTGCGGTGTTCGACGTCGTACTTCTCGACCAGCGTGCCGCGGCGCTCG
>DATMZL010000844.1:0-3560 GCA_035607075.1 Polyangia bacterium | reverse complement strand
CCGACCCCGAGCTTGATCACGGCGTCCTCGGGGCACGAGCCGAGGCAGCCGTCGCACTCGAAGCAGTTGCCGCAGGAGAGGCAGCGCTTCGCTTCGAACACCGCCGCCGCTTCGGACAGCCCGCCCGCCACCTCGTCGAAGGTCGCGATCCGGCGGGCCCGGTCGATCTGCGGCTGCGGGCGCTGGGCCGCGTCGACGAAGAACCAGAGGTGGAGCTTGTCGAAGGTCGCGATGGGCTTCTTTTCGCGGGCGGGGTGGGGGGCACCGCGCAGGTAGGCGTCGATGACCCGGGCGACCTTCTTGCCGTGCCCGACCGCCACCGTGACCGTCCGCTCCGACGGAACCATGTCACCGCCCGCGAAGATCCCGGGCGCGCCCGTCATCATGTTCTCGTCGACGACCACGGTGCCGTCGGGCTTGAAGGCGATCCCGGGCACGCGGCGCAAGAACCCCGTGTCGACGTCCTGCCCGAGCGCGAGGATGACCGCATCGGCTTCCAGCGTCTCCGTCTGACCGGTCGGTTGCGGACGGCCCTCGGCGTCGAGCGCCATCACCTCGACGGTGAGGTTGCCCTCGTCCGCGGACCGGATCGAGCGCAGCCAGTGGATCTTCACGCCCTCCTCGATCGCTTCGTCGGCCTCGACCGTGTGGGCCGGCATGTGGGCGCGGTCGCGCCTGTAGATGATGAGCGGCTCGTGACCGAGCCGGCGGGCGACCCGCGCGGCGTCCATCGCTGTGTTGCCCGCGCCGTAGATGGCGACCCGCCGCCCGAGCCGCGGCGGGTCCCCCGCGCCCGCCTGGCGAAGGAACGACACCGCGTCGAAGATCTTGCCCGCGTCCCGGCTCGGGATCTCCGTGCGCTTCGCGAGATGGGCCCCGACCGCGAGAAAGACCGCGTCGAAGCCGCCAGCCTCCTTCTCGGCGATCACGTCCTCGACCTTGTGATCGAGGATGATCTTCACGCCCATCGTCTCGATGCGGGCGATCTCTGCTGCGAGCACATCGCGCGGCAGCCGATAAGCGGGGATCCCGAAGTGCATCATTCCGCCCGCCACCGGACCCGCTTCGTGGATCTCGACCGCGTGACCGAGACGCGCCAGGTGATACGCGGCCGAGAGCCCGCTCGGGCCGGCGCCCACCACCAGCACGCGCTTGCCGCTGGGGCGCGCGTCCGGGATCGGCTGCCATCCTTGGGCACGCGCGCGATCGCCGAGAAACCGTTCGACGGCATGGATGCCGACAGCCGAGTCGAGCTGCGCGCGATTACAGCTCGACTCGCACGGGTGATAGCAGACGCGGCCATGAACGGCGGGCATCGGGTTGTCGCGCATCAGGTGCCGCCACGCCTCCTCGAGCCGTCCGGCTTGCGCGAGGGCGAGCCATCCCTGAATGTCTTCGCCCGCCGGACAGGCGTGATTGCAGGGCGGCAGAATGTCCGCATAGATGGGCCGCTCGACCCGCCGTGGACCGGTTCGGCGCTCACGCCCGAGATCGGGCGGCGCGGTCAAGTCTTTGTTCCCGTCGTTCATCGCGTCCGCGGCCTCGATCTGCAAACGTGGATCCGTTCAGGGGGAGAGGCTTGACCGAGTAACCCTGCACGGCGGCGGCGACAACCTCGGTGAGAGACGCAAACGCTTCGCCGTGGACCCATCCGACGCAAGAATTGCGCAGGGCCGCAAAGATCTCGACCTGGACCGCGGCCCGATCGGGCGCGCAGTCTTCGAAGGTCATGTGAGAGCGTCCCTCTCGGGGACTCCGAATCGGTGATCACCTCACAGGCAGGGGAGACCGTGTGCGCATCATGATTGATGGCATGCTCGAGGCCTTTGCGATCGGCGGGCCACGCAACGGTCAACACGTATGACCGCGCTGGTGCTCGGCGTGTTTCTGGCCTCTGCGGCAGGCAAGCCGGTCGCGGCCGGCGCCTCCGGGGACGACTGGGATCTCCGCTGGATGGTCGCGCCGCCGAGCGGAGCGGTGGCGGTGGCGCCGCCTCCGCGTGCCACACCCGAGCTGCGGGCGCTGGGCCGAACGCTCTATCAGAGTCGTTGCGCGGGTTGCCACGGAGAGCGGGGCGACGGCGCGGGGCGCCACGCCCCGCGGCTGGCCATTCCCCCGACGGACTTCTCGCGCGGTGTCTACAAGTTACGCTCGACGCCAACGGGATCGCTGCCGACCGACGCCGATCTGTTCCTGACACTAACCCGCGGCATGCATGGGACGCCGATGTTGCCGTGGACGGCGCTCAGCGAGCGCGAGCGGTGGGCGCTGGTGTTGCAGCTGAAGTCGTTTTCGGTGCGTTTTCGTGAGGAGAGGCCCGCGCTGGCCATTCGCGTCCCGCCGCCTCCCAAGGAGGACGCCGCCCTCCGCCAGCGCGGGGCAGAGCTGTATGGCAAATTGATGTGCGCGCGCTGCCATGGGGAAGCCGGCGCGGGCGACGGCGCTGCCGCGCGCGCGTACCAAGGCTCGCTCGACGGTAATGTGCCTGCGCGAGACTTCACGCGTGGGCGTTTCCTGCGTGGCGTGGAGATGGAGGACCTCTATCTGACGCTGCGCACCGGCCTCGAAGGAACGCCGATGGCGGCCTACGACGTGCTCCGCGAC
The DNA here is from genome assembly GCA_035607075.1 of Polyangia bacterium. Classification (GTDB taxonomy): domain Bacteria; phylum Myxococcota_A; class Polyangia; order Fen-1088; family Fen-1088; genus JADGRB01. The sequence continues at coordinate 956 of DATMZL010000844.1, read as the reverse complement.
GACGAGATCTGGGCGCTGGCTGCGTACGTGCGCTCGCTGGTTCGCGAACGACCGTTCTACGACCTGCCGCCGGCGCGCACGCACGCGCGCGCTCCCGTCACGGGAGCGCGTCCGGCTGCGCTCTTCGCGCGGAACAAGCCGCGCCAGTGACCGTCGTCAGCCTCGCACCATGCGCTCGATCGGGCGCGTGTGTCGCGGGCCGCGCGCGCGCAACGTCCAGCGTGTCGACTTCGGAATCGGACGCTCCGCGCCCCGGCCGATGAGATCGAGTAGGTCCGTCGTGGTCACGATGCCGACCGGCTTGTTGCCTTCCTGAACGACCAGGCTGCCGATGACGAACCCGCGCAGCAGGTTCGCCGCCTGTCGAACGGTCGTCTCGGGCTTCACCGACACGACGCTGGTGGACATGACGTCGGCGACCGTTCGGCCGGCGATGCGCTGGCCAGGCGCGGTCGAGAGCCGGCCGCCGAGATCGCGGTCTGATACGACGCCGACGACGTTCTGCCCGTCGACAACGACGAGGTGTCTGATGCCGTTCACTCGCATGGCGTTGCGGGCGGCAGCCACGTCCGCGCCGGGCGTGATGGTCTCGACGCCATGGGACATGATGTCTTGGATTCGCATGTTCGTTCGCTCCTTCATCGTAGTTGCGCGGTCTCTTCACATCACCCGGGCGCCGATCTGCAGGAAGCCGTGCTTGGGTGGCGGCTCGCTGCCGGCGCCGGCGTTGCGTCGCGCCCAGGGGTAGAGGAGGGCATCCTCGCGGCGAGCGTGCGCCCGGAGCTGGCTGACGAAGTCCTTCACCGCTTCGCAGGGCAACGCGTGGAGATCGAGGTTGATGCCGAGATCGAGCAGAGCGGCGCGGATCCGCGCGTGCTCGTCGCGGAGCGCGCGCGCCTCACCGGCGTGGTGCCGGGCAAAGGCCGGGAGAATCGCCGATTCTTCGTATTCGAGGT
>DATMZL010001504.1:0-8538 GCA_035607075.1 Polyangia bacterium | reverse complement strand
CCGCTCGCGCAGAAAGAGCGCGCGTTCCACCATCACCGCGACCGACACCACAGAAAGTCCGAGGAGCAGGAACAGAACCCACTCGGAACCGAGGAGCATGAATCCCAGTAATCGTTCGGTCAGGTGCATTGGTCGCGAACGCTAGCACAGCTCTTGTGTCAGGGCAGCCACGACTACCGTCGCGTAGCCACCCGCTGCCAAGGTGAAGCGCAAGCGCACCGCGCGCGTTCCTGGCTCGCCGTCCTCCTCGGAAAATGCGGTGTCGGCAAGCGCGAGCAGGACCGGTCGGCGCGCCCCGGGCAGGTCGCGACCGTAGCGGGCGAACTCCTCGCGCGTCGCGCCCACGGCCGCGATCGCCTCGTCCTCGAGCGCGCGCGCGGGCGTGTCGGGAGGCGGCTCGATCTCGCGGCCGCCCGGCAGCGGCGCGGTCGTGATCACCTCGCCCGCCTCCACGCGGCGCTGGTCGACGTCCGGCGCCGTCGACACGAACAGCCCTCCCGTGTCCGTCTTCTTGAGCACGTCACCCGGAAGGACGGTGGTGAGGGCGCCGCGGGTTGCCCGCAGCTCGAGCGCGCGGTTGAAGACCGCCGATTGCAGGGACGACAGCAGCAACCGACGCTTGCGCTTGTCGCGTTCCTGACGCTCACCGCGCAGCAGGGCGAGGCCGCGCGCGGCGTTGGCGGCGTCGGCGCCGAAGCGCTGCTCGCCGTACCGGTTGGCGACGCCATGCGCGGCCAGCGCGTCGAAGCGGGCGCGAAGCGCGGCGATCTCGTCGTCGGTCGCCGCGCCGGTCAACACCACCTCGAAGCGATTGCCGCGCAGATGTCCAAGGCGGAGCTTGTGCGGGTGGCGGGCGGCGGCCAGCACGCTGACGGCACCGTCCTTCACGGCTAGCGCGCGCTCGGTGTCGACGCCGGGCACGCTCAGCCATTGGCGCGTCGTCGCTTGCTTGTCCTTCATGCCCGCGTAGCCCACGTCGCGGGCGGCCACGTCCAGCGCCTTCGCGACCTGGGCGATGGCGTCGAACGTCGTCAGCCCGCGCTTCTCGAGCCACAGGAAGGTGTGCGTGCCTTCGCCGCTGGGCTCGTACGCGGGAATTTCCTCGACGACGAAGCGATCGGGCGACGGCGTGAAGGTGAGCACGTGCGCGCCGCCCGGTCGTCGCTCGCGGCTACGTCTTGTCCGCCGCGGCCGCCGCGGGGTCCAGCAACGCGAGGTACATCTGAGCGGCGCGATTCTCCGGATCCGCTGCGAGCGCGGCCCGCCACTCGGCGGCGGCGTCGTCGCGGCGCGCAGCCGCATAGTAGACGAGGCCCAGCTTCACGCGGCCCCCGACGAACCGCGGGCTCTCGGCGCGCACCCGTTCGAGCTCGCGGATCGCGCCCGTCAGATCGCCCATCTCGCGGCGCGTGTTGCCGAGCTCCGTGCGGATGTCGACGAACGTCGGGCACAGCGCCAGCGCCTGCTCGTACTCGCGCACCGCCTCCTCGTAGAGCGAAACCGCGCGGTACGCCGAGCCGATGTCGGCGTGCATGTTCGCGATCTTTCCCTTGGCGAACGGATCCAGCTCGCGCGGCGCGCGCTTCGACGTCGCCATCGCCTGCTCGTACACGGCCTTGGCTTCGGCGTACTTTCCGAGGTCGTTGTAGGTGACGACCAGGTTCAGCGCCGCCTCCGTGTAGGCCGGGTTGAGGCGCAGCGCCTCGTTGAACATCTCTTCGGCTTCGGCCAGCCGTCCCTCCTGGTGATAGATGACGCCGAGCATGTCGTAGACGTCCGCGTAGGGCGCCTTCTCGCGCAGCACCTCGGTGAGGCAAGCCGCTGCCTCGGCGTACTCGCCCGCGTGGTAGTGCGCGCGCCCGCGCGCCACCAGCTCGCGCAGACCCATCGCGTGAACGGAGTGCGGCTCTGCCGCACGGAGTTCGTCGCGGGAGGGTTTGGGGACCCTTTGAGGGTCCCCATCATTACGTTCGCCGGCGTCAGCCATTGGGGCGCGGCTCGGCAGGCGGTGGGGGCGGGGGCGTCGGCGTGGCGGTCGTGGGCGCCTTGCAGCGCGGCTCGGCGCCGTAACGCTGCGTGATGTGTTCGAGGTACAGCTCGGAACGCCGGGCCTGCGGCGCATTGCCGTGCTCGGCGACCACGCGCGCGAACGTCTCCTTCGCGCGCTGCGGGTCGCACATGTGCAGGTACGTTTCGCCCAGCGAGAACAGCAGCTCCGGCTCGCGGCCCGACCCCGGGTAACGTTTGATCGCGCCCTCGAGCCGCATCGCCGCCGCTTTCGGGTGATCGCTCTTCAAATAGAAGCGGGCGACGTAGACCTCGTGGTCGACGAGGCGCTTGAGCACCTCGCGGCGGATGTCGTTCGCCTTCTTCATGTAAGGCGAGGTCGGGAACTTCTTGCGGAAGTCTTCGATCTCGCGCTGCGCGTCGATGATCGCCGACTGGTCCTTCTCGTAGGACGGGGGCAGCAGCCACACGTCCTCGGGCATGTCCTTGAAGTAGCTCTCGCAGATCCGGAAGGCGACGTAACCGTCCTCGACCTTCTCGTGCGTCGGGTGCAGCCGCGAGAAGCTCTTGTAGGCGTCGATCGCCTCGGTGTAGTTGCCACGCGCAAACTGCGTGTCGGCGATGCCGAGCTCAGCCAGCACGGCGAACTTCGAGAACGGGTATTTCTGCTTGACGAACTGGAAGTACTTCTGCGCTTCCGGAAAGTTTTCGTCTTTCAGTTCGGCGAGACCCTTCTCGTAATTCTGCTTGGCCGTGAGAGAGTAAGTGACGGGTTTTGATTCTTCATCCGAGGTGGCGCACCCGATCGCGAACGGCAACGAGATGACGACGGCGACGGCGAGTTCTAAAGCGCGCGGAAAGGGACGTGACATGAAGAATCTATGGTACGTAAGCGTGGCGTCGGCGTCCACCGCTGCCGCACCTCGTCGCATGCCTGATTCCGCTCTGACCCGTCACCCCGCAACGGCGTTGCTCGCCGGCGTGCTTTCGCTCGGGTGCTCGGGGGCGACCGCATCGGGACCGACCGCCGCCGGGACGCCGGCGCGCCCGGCAGCATCGGGCGCGATCGAGAAGCCGGGCGCGCGCGACGCCAACCTGGCCGGCGCCCGCTGCAAGGACGGCGCGCCGTGCGTCTGCCGCAACCGCGAGGGCTCGCCGGCGGAGGCGCCGCCCCCCGACGACCAGCACAAGCGTTTCGAGATCCGGTTGGCGGGCATCGGCGGGGGCGCGACGCTGGATTCCCCGACGCTGGGACACTTCGCCGCCGGGACCGACGAGGCGTGCTTCTACATCGACGTCCTGCCCGGGACGACGTCCGACATCGTCTTCAACGCCGTCGAGGAGATGAAGGAAGGCGGCGTCGGCCCGGTCCTGGACATTGCCGAGTACGGGCCCAAGGGTCCCTACTGGTACGACGTCATCAACGTGCGTTGCGAAGGGCCGAATCACCGCTGCAACCGGGACGCAGCCGACGCGTGGAGCGCGGAGGCGAAGGGCCGCAAGCGCGGCCGGGTGGACCCTTGCGGGTCGTCGGTGATCTCGCACCTGGCCTGGGACACGTCGGGCGGCGTCGGAAACCGCGAGCTAGGCGTCTTCAAGGACTTCACGGTGAAGTTCACCATGGAGGTGAAGCGGTTCGCGACCCAGTGGCCACCCCGCGCGAAGGAATGCCTGGCGGGCAAGTGATTGGATGAAAGTTCATCTGATCGGCATCTGCGGCACGGGCATGGGCTCCCTGGCGGGGCTGCTCAAGGCCGCCGGCCACGACGTGCGCGGGTCCGACGAGCACGTGTACCCGCCGATGTCGGTTCAGCTGGAGGATCAGAAGATCCCCTGCTTCGAAGGCTTCCGGCCCGCGAACCTGGACTGGGGCCCGGACGCCATCGTGGTCGGCAACGTTTGCCGGAAGGATCATGTCGAGGTGGTGGCGGCGCAGGAGCGGGGCATTCCGCTGGAATCGTTCCCGTCGATGTTCAGCAAGCTGTTTCTCCAGGACGAAAAGAACCCGCGGCGTTCGGTCGTGGTCGCCGGGACGCACGGCAAGACCACGACGTCGTCGCTGCTCGCGCACGCGCTGACGGAAGCGAAGCGCGATCCGTCGTTCCTGATCGGCGGCGTTCCTCTGAACTTCCGCCGGTCGTGGCGGCTGGGCGCCGGCGCCGAGTTCGTGATCGAAGGCGACGAATACGACACCGCGTTCTTCGACAAGGGATCGAAGTTCCTGCACTACCGGCCCCACGTCGTGCTGCTGACGTCGGTGGAGTTCGATCACGCGGACATCTTCCGCGACGAGGAAGCGGTGCGCGCCGCGTTCCGCAAGCTGATCGCGCTGATCCCCGAGGACGGATTGCTTGTCGCGTGCGCGGCGTCGCCGGGCGCGATGGAGGTCGCGCGGGGCGCTCGCTCGCAGGTCGTGACTTATGGCCGCCCAGGCTCGGGCGCGGACTGGACGTTCGAGGTCGTGGCGCGCTCGCCGGGCGGGCGCTCGACGCTGGACGTGGCGCGGCGGGGCGAGCGCGTCGTCACCGTCGAGACAAACCTGCCCGGCATCTACAACAAGGAGAACCTGATCGGGATGATCGCGGCGGCGTCCGGCGTGGGCGTCGAGCTGCCCGCGATCGCGGATTCGGTGCGCGGCTTCCTCGGTGTGCGGCGCCGCCAGGAGGTGCGCGGCGTCGCGCGCGGCGTGACGGTGGTCGACGACTTCGCGCACCACCCGACGGCAATCCGCGAGACCGTGCTGGCGCTGAAGGGGCGCTACGGCCCGGGCAAGCTGATCGCGGCGTTCGAGCCGCGCTCGGCGACCAGCCGCCGCAACGTCTTCCAGGAGCAGTTCGCGGACGCGCTCTCCGTCGCCGACGAGGTCGTGCTGGCGCCGCTGTACGCGCCCGAGAAGGTGCCGGAGGCGGATCGTCTGGACGTCGAACGGCTGGCCGCTGATCTGCGCCGCGAGGACGTGCCCGCGCGTCTGATCCCGACCGTCGACGCCACCGTCGAGCACCTGGCGACGCGCGCGTCACCCGGCGACACCGTGCTGGTGATGACGTCGGGCGACTACGGCGGTCTGCACGACAAGCTGCTGCGCAAGCTCGGCGATCCGGTGATGCCGGCGCGCCTCGAGCACAAGGTGCGCATCGGCAACCTGCTGGATCGGGTCGGCATCGCGCACCCGGTGCTGGAACAGTTCTGGCCGTACTACCTGGTGATCCCGGGTGAGGACGACGCCGCGCCGCTGGTCGGGTGCGTCGCGATCGAGATGGTGGGAGACGTCGCGCTGCTGCGGATGCTGGCGGTCGCGCCCGAGCGCCGTGGCGAGGGGCTGGGCTACGTCCTCGTCGAAGCGGCGACGGAGCGCGCGCGCTCGCAGGGCGTGCGCCACCTTTACCTGGTCACCGACGGCGCGCAGGGTTACTTCGGCGAGAAGCTGGGCTTCGCGGCGATCGATCGCAAGGAGGTCGTCGCGCCGATCCAGGCGACAGCCGAGTACGCGCTGGCGCGATCGAAGAACGCGACGTGGATGCGCAAGGAGCTATGACGGCAGCGGAAGGGTCTCTCGAGACAGCGCGCGAGATCGCCGTCGGCGTCGCGCGCGAAGCAGGTCGGATCTTGCTGGAGGGGTGGGGGAAGTCGACGCGGCCGGCGGTCGACTTCAAGGCGGGCGAGGACATCAACCTCGTCACGGAGTTCGACAAGCGATCGGAAGCGCTGATCGTCGCGCGGCTGGCGGCGTCGTTCCCGGACGACCGGATCGTGGCCGAGGAGGGGACGACCCACGGCGCGGACCGCGGTGCCGGTCGCGTCTGGTACGTCGATCCGCTGGACGGAACGACAAACTTCGCGCACGGGATGCCGCTGTTCTCGGTGTCGCTGGGCCTGGCGATCGATCGCCGCCCGATGCTGGGCGTCGTCGAGGCGCCCGCGCTCGGGTGGTCGTTCGCCGGCACGGCCGGCGGCGGGTCGACGTTCAACGGCAACCCGATCGCGCCGTCGCAGGTCGATCAACTGGCACGCGCGCTGCTGGTGACGGGATTTCCGTACATGCGCAACCCGATACAGAACAACATGGCCGAGTTCCAGGCCCTGACGGCGGCCGCGCAGGGAACGCGGCGCCTCGGATCGGCGGCGCTGGATCTATGTTTCGTGGCATGCGGCTGGCTGGACGGTTACTGGGAGCGGGCGCTGCATCCGTGGGACCTGGTGGGTGGGTCCGCGATCGTGATCGGCGCGGGCGGGAAGGCGACCGATCTCGACGGGCGCGCGTTCGACGGCGAGACGGGGCGTGTGCTCGCCACGAACGGGCGCATCCACGAGCAGATCGTGCGCGTCCTGGAAGACGTCGCCCGGCGGGGGAATGCGCCGTGGCCGTGATTCGCGTGGGAAGCCGGCGAGCTTTGCTCGCCGCGCACCATCGCGGGAGGGTTTGGGAACCCTCCCAGGGTTCCCATCAGATTCGCGTGGGAAGCCGGCGAGCTTTGCTCGCCGCGTACCATCGCGGGAGGGTTTGGGAACCCTCCCAGGGTTCCCATCAAATTGGCGTGACGCCATGAAGGTTGCCGGCGCGATCATCGCCGGCGGGCCGGCGAAGCGGCTGGGTGGCGTGGCCAAGCCGTTCCTCGAGGTGGGCGGGCGGACCATCGCCGAGCGGCAGCTCGCGTTGCTGCGCGGGGCGGCGCTGGTGCGCGTGTTCGTTGTCGCGAACGATCCGGCGCCGTGGGCGGCGCTGGGCGTCGACGTCGTTCCGGATCTGGTCGGTGGGGCGGGGCCGCTGGGCGGCATCCAGGCGGCGCTGAACGCGGCGGACGGCTGCGACGCGGTGATCTGCCTGGCGGGCGATCTGCCCTTCGTCGGCGTCGAGGTCGTGGAGACGCTGCGCGATCGCGCACCGTGGGCGGATGCGGTCGCGCCGCGTACGGCGCGCGGGATCGAGCCGCTGTGTGCGCGGTACGCGCGCGCTCTGCTCCCGGCCGTCGACGCGTGTGTCCGTGACGGCGCGCTGGCGGTCCACGAGATGCTGGAACGGCGGGCGGTCGACTGGATCACGGAGGCGGAGCTGGCGGCGCTGGATCCCGAGGGCCGCAGCTTCATCAACGTGAACACGCCCGAGGATCTCGCGCGCGCGGATGCGCTGGCCGCCGGGGAAACCGGGCCGCGTCCGTGAGGCGCGCGGCCGTCGCCGTCGCGGCCGCGCTGTTCGTCATCGTCGCGGTTCCGTTCTTCGCGGCCACCACGTTCCACGGTGACGATCATGTTTTTCTGGCGTTCGCGCGGCACGCGCCGAATCCACTGATCGCGTTCGTCTCGGACGCGCACGGCGGCGAGTATTACCGGCCGCTGCCGATGCTGGCTTGGTGGCTGTTCGGGCGGCCGGGGCTGGGCAGCGCGCCTTGCGCGGCGCTCGCGCTCGGGCTGCACGTGAGCGCCGCGGCGCTGACGGGGCTGCTGCTGCGCGCGCTCGGGCGTCCGGAAGTCGTCGCGTACGTCGCGGCCGTCCTGATGTTCATCGCGCCGCAGAATCTGGACGCGGCGTTCTGGTTCTCGGCCAGCACGGACCTCTTCGCGACGGTGTTCGTGCTCGCGGCGCTGACGGCGGGGGTGCGCGGAAAGCATGCGCTGGCAGCGCTCGCGGCGCTCGCCGCGTATCTGTCGAAGGAGTCGGCGTATGTGCTGCCGTTGCTGGCGCTTCTGGTGCTGCGCGGCCTGCCGTGGCGGCGTCGGCTGGCAACCGTCGCGCCGCAGCTCGCGTTGCTCGTCGGCGTGATCGTCATGAGGACGCGCGTCCTGCACGGGTGGGGCGGCGCCGGCGACGCGCGCGCGAGTCTCGGCGCGAAGGCCTTCCAGGTCGCAGCCGGGCTCGCGCACATGTTCACCGGCGACGGCCTGCCGGAGGTGCTGGCGTTCGGCGCGGGCGCGGCGATCCTCGCGCTGGTGGCATTCGCAGCTGTGCGGCATCGACGCGACGCCGAAAGCGCGCGCGGGTTGCCGTTCGCGTTCTGCGCGATCGCTGTCGCGCCGCTGTTCGCCGCCGGCTGGGCGGTGGGCGCGCGTTACTTCTACCTTCCGTCGGTCGGCCTCGCGTGGGCGGCGGCGGAGGCCCTGGCGTACGCGAGATTGGAGGGACACGTGACCGCCGTGTTCATCCTGCTCGTCGTCGGTGGTCTGCAGACCGTGCAGCGGCGCGCTGACGTCGTCTCGTACGACCGGCGGGTCGCGGCGGCGCGTCGGGTCGTCGCTGCGGGTCTGACGACGGGCCACCGCGTGTTCGACATCATGAGCGGCGTCAAGGACCTGGACCTGGCGGTGAAGGAAGACCCGGCGCTGGCCGCGGCGGCGAACGAGATCCTGGTGCTGACCGACGTGCCGGCGTCGTTCGTCATCATTCCGGCGTCGCTCGCGGTGGCGGCCGCCCCGCTGAGGGCGGAGCCGCCGCTGCCGCCGTCGGGGGCGTACCGCTTCGGCGAAGCGCGCGTCGTCGGGCTGGCGCGTCGGGAGGATGGGCCAGCCCGACGACGCGCGCTTCGCCGAAGCGGTACG
>DATMZL010001163.1:0-8277 GCA_035607075.1 Polyangia bacterium | reverse complement strand
GGGTGTCGTGCGTGCCCTGTTCGGCGATGCGGCCGTGGTGGATGACGATGATGCGCGACGCGCGCCGCACGGTCGACAAGCGGTGGGCGATGACGATCGACGTGCGGCCGCGCATCAGCTCGGCGATGCCGCGCTCGATCACGCGTTCGGTCTCGGGGTCGACGCTGGCGGTCGCCTCGTCGAGGATCAGGATCTCCGGCTCGCGGGCCAGCGCGCGCGCGAACGCGACCAGTTGCCGCTCGCCGGCGGAAAAATTCGACCCGCGTTCGAGCACGCGCGCGTCCAGTCGCTCGGGTCGTGACGCGATGACGCGATCGGCGCCGACGCGGCGAGCGGCGGCCAAGATGCGCTCGTCGTCGATGGCCGCGTCGCCGAGGCCGATGTTGTCGCGCAGCGTCCCCGCGAACATGAACACGTCCTGGCTGACCGCGACGATCCGCCGCCGCAGCGCGCGCGTCTCGATCGATCGGATGTCCACCCCGTCGATCCGGATCTCCCCGGCCTGCGCGTCATAGAGCCGCGGCAGCAGCTTGATCAAGGTCGACTTGCCCGCGCCCGTCGAACCGACGATCGCGACCGTCTCGCCGGCGGCGATCGAGAGCGAGACGTCGGATAGGACGGGCTGCTCGGGACGGTAGTGGAAGCTGATGCCGCGGATGTCGATTAGAGGGGCGCCCGAGAGCGGCTTGCCCTCACCCCGGCCCTCTCCCGCAAGCGGGAGAGGGAGATCAGATCCGATCCCCTCGCCCCGCGAAGCTCCGATCCCCTCGCCCCGCGAAGCTCCGATCCCCTCGCCCCGCGGAGCGGGGAGAGGGTTAGGGTGAGGGGCCGCCGCGTCCGGAGCCTGCGTGTCGAGGAGCGTGAACACGCGCTCGGCCGCCGCCATCGCCTGCTGCATCACCGTGTACTTGGTCGACAGGTCGCGGATCGGCGTGAAGAACTTGGTCAGGTACTCGATGAACGCGACGACCACGCCGACGGTCAGCGTCCCCGCGACCATTCGGCTGCCGCCGTGCCACAGCAGGCCGGCGACCGCGATCGACCCCACGGCCTCGACGATCGAATACAGCGAGGCGTCCGCCGCGATCGCGCGCGAGTTCGCCTTCCGGTACTCGACATTGATGACGTCGAAGTCGCCCGCGACCTTTGCTTCTCGCGCGAACGCCTGAACGACCTTCATCCCCGAGATGTGCTCTTGCAGGAACGCGTTCATGCGCGCCAGCCGCACGCGGATGTCGCGGAACGCGTCGCGCACCCACTTGCGAAAATACGACGCGATCGCAAACAGAACGGGCGCCGACCCCAGCGAGAACAGCGCCAGGCGCCAGTCGATCGCGAACATCGCGGCCAGGATCATCACCAGGCGGACGGCGTCGCCCAGCAGGCTGACGATCCCGGACGCGAACATCTCGGAAAGCGATTCGATGTCGTTCGTCAGGCGCGTCATCAGGCGGCCGACCGGGGTGCGATCGAAGAACGACGCGGACAGCGACAGGACGTGCTTGTGCACGCGCTCGCGCAGGTCGTTCATTCCCAGCTGGCCGATGACCTGCGTGAAGTAGAGCTGCGCGAACCCGGCCGTGTACTGGCCGACCAGCGCCAGCAGGTAAAGGACGCCGATGCGATCGAGGCCGTCCAGCCGCCCGACCGCGATGTGCTCGTCGATCGCCTTCTTCAGCAGGTAGGGCTGTGCGATCTCCAGCGCCGCCACGATCGGGAGCAGCGCGGCCGCCGCCAGCAGCCGCCCGCGGTACGGCCACACGCAGGCGAAGATCCGGCGCAGCAGCGTCCGATCCAGCGCGTTCCCGAGCAGGTCCTCGGAGGCCATTGCTTTGCGCGTGGGCGCAGCCGGGCTCCGCCTGGCGGAGCCCTTCGCGGGGGGGCTTGGGGACCCTCCGAGGGTCCCCATCTATTCGACCGCCTCCTGCGCGAGTTGCTCGCGGTACAGCGACGCGTACACGCCGCCCGACGCGAGCAGCGCCGCGTGGGTGCCCGACTCGGCGATGCGGCCACCGTCCAGCACCAGGATCTGGTCGGCGTCCTTCACCGCCGCCACGCGGTGCGAGATCAGGATGGACGTGCGCCCCGCCAGGATCGGCCGCAGCCGCGTGAGGATCGCGCGCTCGGTCTCCGCGTCGACGGACGACAGCGAATCGTCGAGGATCAGGATCTGGGGATCGGCGGCGAGGGCGCGCGCCAGCGCCACGCGCTGCCGCTGGCCGCCCGACAGCGTGATGCCGCGTTCGCCGACCAGCGTACCGTAGCCGTCGGGCAGCACGGCGACGTCGGGCGCGAGGCCGGCCGCCTCGGCGGCGCGACGCACCCGTTCGTCGAGAACGGCCGCGTCGACGTCCCCGCGGATGCCGAACGCGATGTTCTCGGCAACCGTCGCGGAGAACAGAAAAGCGTCCTGGGGCGCGTAGCCGATCATCCCGCGCAGCTCGCCGAGCGGCATGCGCGTGACGTCGCGCCCGCCGACGCTGACCGCGCCCGGCGCGACCTCCTGCATGCGCAGCACCGCGTCGACCAGCGTGGTCTTGCCCGACCCCGTCCGCCCGACGATCGCCAGCGTCGCGCCCGCGGGCAGCGCGAACGAAACACCGTCGAGCAGCCTGCGCCCGTCGGCGGCGATCACCAGATCGCGCACGTCGACCGACGGCTTCGGCGCGCCGGCCGCCGCGGGCACGTCGTTGTCGCGCGCATCTGCAATAGCCGGTGTCGTGTCCAGCAGCTCGCGCACGCGCGCCCAGCCGGCGACGCCGCGCTGCCAGATGCCGATGATCCAGCCGAGCGCGAACGTCGGCCACGACAACAGCACCAGGTAGCCGTTGAACGCCACCAGGCTGCCGACCGTCATCCGCCCCGCGATCACCTCGCGGCCGCCCGCCCACAGGACGATCAGCGTGCCGACGCCGCCCAGGACGGCGAACAGAGGCATCAGCGCGCCGCGCACGCGCACCAGCGCCAGCGACCGATTCAGGTACTCGTCGTTCACGCCGCGGAACGCCTTCTCGCGCGACGCCTCCAGCGCGTAGTGCTTTATCACCGCGATGCCGGCCAGGTCCTCCTGGATCGCCGTCGACATCGTGCCCAGCTGGTCCTGGATCAGCCGGCTGGCGCGGTGGATTCGCCGGCTGGCGAGGCGCGCCACCACCAGCAAGAGCGGGTAGGGCAGCAGCGCCAGCAGCGTCAGCCGCGGCGACAGCTGCAGCAGCAGCCACAGCGCCGTCGCGTAGAGGAGCGCGGTGTTGAACAAATTGAGAAGCCCAGGCCCGTACAGGGCGCGAACCGCGGTCAGGTCGTTCGTCATCCGCGACATCACGTCGCCGGTCGGGTGGCGCCGGTAGAACGCCGGATCCAGGCGCGTCAGGTGCGCGAACAGGTCGCGCCGCAGCCCGTACTCGATGTTGCGGGCGGCGTCGAAGATAAAGATGCGCGACCACGTCCTTATCAACGCCTGCAGCACGGCAAATACAATGATCGCGATCGCGTCGCGCACCACGATCGCGTGCGCCACCGTCGGTGCGAGCGTGCGGAACGCGTCGATCGCTTGCTTGAGCAGCCACGGGATCGCGAGCGAGAACGCGTTCGTGCCGACGAGGCAAAGGCAGCCGAGCACGAACCGACCGAGCTCAGATCGCAACGTTGCCCGAAGTGTGTGTCTCGGTGCCGTTTGCGCCGGCGAAATCACGCCGGAAGTATTCACGATCTCAGGCAGATCTTCTCATTGAACGACCGAAACACCCGGGTCTATAGTCGTGGCCTTGCCGCGCGTGCGCGGCGCCCACCGGCCGAGCCATGACCCCATGACAACCGACGTCACCGCAGCGCTCGCGACCCTCCAATTGCACCCGGATGACAGCCAGGCCCTGAAGGCGCTGGCGGCCCTCCACCCCGGCAACGGAGCCGGCATCGACGCGGAGGCGCTGTCGAAGGCGCTCTCCGACGCCCGCCGCTTCCACCGCGAACGGGGCGACTACGACCTTGTCGTCTCGTTGATCGATCTCGAGCTGGCGTGGACGACCGCGGCCCCGCGCCGCGCCGACTTGCTGCACGAGAAGGGGCGCGTGCTCTCCGACGAGCTGCTGCGCGACGAGGCGGGGCAGGCCACCGTCCGCGAGGCGCTGGAAGCGCACGCCGGGCACGCCCCCTCCACGGAGTCGCTGGCGCAGATGTCGCTGGTGCGCGCGAACTGGGAGCCGATCTCGAAGCGTTACCTGCAGCAAGCGGAGGGCGCGAAGGATCCCGCGCTGGCGTCCAGCCTTTACGGGTCGGTCGCCGAGTTCCATCTCAAGTACCGGCCGGCCGACGGCGAGGGCGAGACCTTCCTTCGCAAGAGCCTGGAGCTGGATCCGCACAACCGGCGTTCGGGCGGGCACTTCGAGCGGTTCCTCCGCGCGAACGGGAAGGACGAGGAGCTGCTGACGCTTTACACGCAGCGCGCCGACCGCGCCGCGAACCGGGACGAGCGCGCGCTCGCCGAGGTGGCGGCCGGCGAGCTGTGCGACAAGATGAACCGCGCGGTCGACGCCTACACGCACTACCGCAAGGCGCTCGACGCGAATCCGATCGAGCAGCGCGCGCTGCGTGCCGTGCGCGACGTCCTGACGAAGCAGCAGGAATGGACGGAGCTGGGCAAGGTGCTGGAGGGCGCCGCCCGCAGCAAGCGCGGCGAGCAGGACGTCCCGCTGCTGATCGATCTGGCGACGCTGATCTCGAAGCGCCTGAACCAGCCCGACATGGCAGAGGCCGTGTTCCGGCGCGTGCGCAAGCTGGATCCCTCGAACCACGCGATGGTGGAGTTCTATCGCGAGTACTACACGGCGAAGAACGAGCCGACCCAGCTGCTCACGGTGCTCGCCCAGGCACAGAAGACGGAGGGCGACGTCGAGCGCCGCGTCGCCATGGGCATCGAGATGGCGCGCGCCGCGGAGAAGCGGGCGCAGCACGCCGAGAAGGCGATCGAGATCTGGAAGGGGATCCTGCGCCTCAAACCGCACCTGTCCGAGGCGGTTTCGTCGCTGCGCGCGCTCTACACGAAGACCGAGAAGTGGAACGCGCTGCTCGAGCTGCTGAAGGACGATCTGGACGCGGTGCCCGCCGCCGACGTCGACGAAAAGATCAATCGTTACCTCGAGATCGTCGCCATCTATCGAGATCGCTTGAACCTCGACGTGATGGTGGTGAACACCTATCTCAACATCCTGTCGCTGCGGCCGGACCACCCGGCCGCGCTGGCGGCGCTGGCGTCGCGCTACGAGGCGCAAGGGCGTTACGGCGACCTGGTGCAGGTGCTGACCCGACAGGCCGATGCGGCCAAGGACCCGGGCGAGCGCGTCGCGCTGCACCGGCGCATCGCCGCGCTGTGGGCCGACAAGCTGGGCAAGCACGGTAACGCGATCGCCAGCTTCGAGAAGATCTTCGAGGCCGATCCGACCGACGCCGAGACGAGCACGCGCCTGAAGGACCTCTACACCAAGGGCCGCGCGTGGCGGCCGCTGATCGAGGTCTACCGCAAGGAGCTGCCGCACCTGGATGCGGCCGCCCGGCGGGCGCGCCTGATCGAGATGGCGCGCGTCGCGGCCGACCGGCTGAACGACGTGCGCGAGGCGGTCTCGCTCTACAACCAGGTGCTGGCGCAGGACGGCGGCGATCGCGACGCGGACGCGCTTGCGGGGCTGGCCACGCTGTACGATCGCGAGCGGCGGTGGCCGGCGCTGATCGAGGTGCTGGAACGGCAGCGCCTGAACGCGGCCGCGGCGAAGGACGCGGCGGCGGAGCTGTCGCTGCTCGAACGGCGCGGCGAGCTGCTCTACAACCGGCTGGGCGCGACGCAGGCCGCGATCGACGTCTTCAAGCGAATCCAGGAGCTGCAGCCGAAGAACGCGCGCGCCGCTCGGGCGCTGCGCGAGATCTACGCGACGGCGGGCGACTACTCGTCGCTGGAATCGCTGTACGCGGAGCACGGCGCCTTCGGCGATCTGTGTGATCAGCTGACGTCGCTGGCCGATCGCACGGCCGACATGGCGGCGCGCACGCGCCTTCTCGAGCGCGTCGCGCTGATCGCTCAAGAGAAGCTGAATCAGCCCGAGCGCGCGCTGAAGGCGTACGAGCGCATCCTGGCGACGGACCAGAAAAACCGCGCGGCGGCGCTGGCGCTGTTGCCTCTCTACCGGAACGCGCAGAAGTGGCCGCGCCTGCTGGCGACGTACGAGGTGCTGCTGGGACCAGCGGGCGGCGGCGACGCGCTGGCCGATCGGCTGGAGCTGTACGCGGAGGCGCGCAAGATCTGCGAGCAGCGTCTCGGATCGAAGGCGCTGGCGTTCCAGTGGTGCGCGCGCGCGTTCGAGGCGGCGCCCAAGAACGAAGCGGTCCGCCAGGATCTGGAACGTCTGGCGGGCGAGGCCGACGAGTGGGGCAACCTGGCGACGCTCTACGACGGGCGCACGGGCGCGACGACGGACGCGGAGGAGCGGCTCTGGCTGCTGCGCCGCACGCTGCGCATCGCCTCGACGCGGCTGTTCCGGCCGCAGGACGCGCGCAAGGCGGCCGAGGCGATCCTGAAGGAGGTAGGCGTCGACGAAGAGGCCGACGCCGCGCTGGAACAGATCCTCACCCAGACCAAGTCGTGGGCGGATCTGGCGAAGCTGCTGCACGCACGCGCCGACCGCGCGCCCGACGCCGCCGAGCGCGTCCGCCTGCTGTTCCGTGTCGCGCAGTTGGAGGAAGAGCGCGTGGTCGACGCGGCCGCGGCGACCACGACCTGGAAGCAGATCCTCGAGGCCGAGCCGACCAACGAACGCGCGCTGCGCGCGCTCATCCGGCTGTCGGAGGCGCGGCAGGACTGGGCGGGCGTGGTCGAGGGGTTGCGGCGCGATCTGGCGACGCGGCCGGCGGAGAACCGCGACGAGCGCGAGGCGCTGCTGCTGCGCATCGCCAACATTCAGGAGGTCCGGCTCGACGATCCGGAGTCGACGTTCGCGTCGTACCGCGAGGTGCTGCAGGCGAACCCGCACGCCCCTCCGGCGGTGGCGGGCCTGGAGCGCCTGCTCGCGGGCGGGTACGCCGATCGGCCGGCGATCGCGCGCCTGACGCTGCCGTATTACGAGCGCACGGGCGACGCGACCAAGCTCGCGGCGGCGAACGAGGCGCTGCTGGCGATCGCCGACACGCCCGGCGAGAAGATCGAGCGGCTCGAGAAGCTGCGCGGGCTGTACGGAGGCGCCGCGAACGATGCGGCGGGCGCGTACCGCGTCAGCATGGCGCTGTTCGACATCGATCCGTCCGACGCGAAGAACCGCGACGCGCTGCTGGGCTTCGCCGAGGGCGCGGGCAAGACCGGAGAGCTGGCCGAGAAGCTGCGCGCGGTGTCGGCGCAGACGGACGATCAGCTGCTGCGGCGCGACCTGCTGGTGGTCGTCGCCGAGCTGCAGGAGAAGCGGCTGGGGCGGGCGCAGGACGCCGAGAAGGTCTACGCGCAGATCCTCAAGGCCGAACCGCTGCACCAGGGCGCGTTCCGCGCGCTGTCGCGTCTTTATAGGGACGGCCAGCGCTGGGGCGAGCTGCGGACGCTGCTGGACACGCGCCAGCTCGCCGAGCTGGACGTGCGCGAGCGTCTCGACCTGCTGGCGCAGATCGCGGAGCTCGACGAGAGCGCGCTGGGCGATCAGGACCACGCGCTGGCGATCTACGAGAAGATGCTGGAGCTGGACGGCGCCGACCTGCGGGCGCACCGCGCGCTCGATCGTCACTACGCGGCGCGCGAGCGTTGGCGCGACCTCGAGAACCTGCTGGGGACGCGCGTCGGCTTCGCGTCGGACGCGGAGGTGCCGGAGCTGGAGTTCCGGCGCGCCGAGCTGCGCGCCAGCCACCTCGAAGATGTCGGCGGCGCGTTGGACCTGCTGGAGCAGATCGTCCGGGTCGCGCCCAATCACGAAGGCGCGCGGCGCCTGCTGGAGAAGCTGGTCGCGCTTCCGCAGCACCGCCAGCGAGTCGCGAAGATCCTCGAGCCGGTCTACGAGGCGAGCGCCGCCTGGGCGCGCCTGGCGGCGATCCTGGACGTCGAGCGCGAGGCGGTGCAGGGGCCCGAGGCGGCCGCGCTGCTGGTGCGCATCGCCGACCTGCAGGAGAACAAGCTGCAGGCGCGCGGCGCCGCGCTGGCGACCTGGCGGCAGGTGCTGGCGGCCGACCCGGGCAATCCCGACGCCCTGGGCGAGATCGAACGGCTCGGGACCGTGCTCGAGCGCTTCGCCGAGCTGGTCGACGTCTACCAGGAGC
>DATMZL010000700.1:0-3200 GCA_035607075.1 Polyangia bacterium | reverse complement strand
GGCGTCGGGCGGCGAGCGCCGCTTCGTGAGGCGCTCGCCGACCCTCTGTCTTCCGACTACTCTGCCGAGAACTTGATGACCATCGTGTGGCTGTAGCTCTCGCCCTGATCGGGCCGGATGATCTCGTCTTCCCGGCCCGGGATGACCGAGGACGGGAAGTTGATCGCGTTCGGGTGCTTCTGCGTCTCCAGCGCCAGCGCCTGGTGGATGCGATATTCCGCGCCGCCCTTTCCGATCGTCGGCGGCTGGCTCGCATCGGGGCGGAAGTTCGTCGTGTAGAACTGCACGCCCGGCTGATCAGCCTCGATCGACATCACGCGGCCGGAGACGGGGTCCTTGACCCGCGCCACCGGGCGCAGCTTGCCGGAAGCGCCCCGCACCACCCAGTTGTGATCGTAGCCGGGCGGCGACTGATCTCCGACGCCCGGTTCGTTGGCGAAGAGACCGATCGCGTGTGGCTTGCGGAAATCAAACGGCGTTTGCGCGACGGCGCTGATCGTTCCATCCGGAACGCCGGTCGCAGCGGCCGCCGGCGTGTACCGCTCGGCGTAGATCGTCAGCTCGTGGTTGAAGATCGACGTGCCCGAATTGTGGCCGTTGAGGTTGAAGTAGCTGTGGTGGAGCATGTTGATCGGCGTGGCCGCGCCGGCCGTCGCGGTCATCGAGATCACCAGCTCGTTGTCGTTCGAAAGCCGGTAAGTCGACTTCGCCTTGACCTCACCGGGGAAGCCCATGTCGCCGTCGGGCGAGGTGAGGCTGAAAGCGATCTCCGGGCCGTCGTCCGTCAGGCGCGTCGACGCCGTCCACAGGTTCTTGTCCCAGCCGCACGGCCCGCCGTGCAGCGCGTGCATGTTCGAGCCCGCGGGGCCCGCGCCCGTCACCTGATACGTGACGCCGTCGAGCGTGAAGATCCCGTCGACGATCCGGTTGCCGACGCGGCCGACCGTCGCGCCCGCGAACTGGCTGGCGGCGTAGCCGGCGACCGTGTCGAAGCCCTGAACGATGTCCGCCAGCGTCCCCGCCTTGTCGGGAACGTGGAGCTCGACCAGCGTGGCGCCGAAATCGGTCAGCTTCGCGACCAGACCGTTCTTGTTCGTCAGCGTCCACAGCTGCGCCGACACTGGTCCCGTACACGCGCCGGAACCTCCGGTGAGATCGATCGTTCCGAATGACACCGGACCGGACACCGATCCGGCTGGCGGATGGTGCTTCTTGAGCGCCGAGTCCGACGCCTCGGAGTCGGTGCGCATGTCGCCGCAGCCGGCGAAGCAGATCGCCCCCAGAATCAGCCCATACTTTGCCGTCGACCAGGCTTGTCTCGTCATCGCGGTCTCCCTTTCGTCCCTGAACTGCGCCTTGAATGTTCCGTAAATTCCCCCGTCAACCACCGGAACATTTTGTGCGCCTGTAGCACGGCTCGAACGAAGACAGCAACGATCACGCGGCTCTTTTATGCTTACGTTGCAAACGAAGTCGCACAATGACGGGGTAAACAAATTGTGTGAGCCGTCAACGTGACGCGCCGGCACTCAAGCCCGGGGAGTTTTTGCGCCGACGACTTATATTGGCGGAACGATGGCGTTGTTCAGCCCGCGGCGGTGGGACGAGTGGATCGCAGAATATGCGGCGAGCCACCGCCATCCCGTGAACCGCGCCTGTCACACGGTGGGGATTCCGCTCATCGTGCTTTCGATCGTCCTCGCTGTCGTCGCCATTCCGGTGCGGGCGCTCCGGCCGGTCGCGGCGATCGCGTTCGTCGCCGGCTGGACATTTCAGTTCGTCCGCCACGCCTTCGAGCGCAAGCCGCCCGAGTTCCTGAAGGACTGGCGGTTCCTGCTGGTCGGCGTGCGCTGGTGGGTGGCGAAGCTGCGCGGACGCGTTTGATCGCGTGTGGAGCCGGCGAGCTCTGCTCGCCGCGCAACATCGCGGGAGGGTATGGGAACCCTCTTAGGGTTCCCATCTTGATCAATCACGACATCCGGACGCCGCGCGCTTCGAGCTCCTTCAGCCCTGGCCGGTTCGGCTTCCCGCGGACGTTGAGCGCGTCGAGCTATCACCGCTGCGGGCGATGACTACGTTTCCAGGCAGCCACGGCTGGGTTTGCCGGGGCTGGCAGAAGCGCGGGGGTCAAGGATGAGGCGGGGCATCTGGGGTCAGGGGTTGCTCGGTGTCGTGGCTGTCGTGTTGCTCGCGGGTGGCTGCTCGGTCGACGAGGCCGGCCTGCGCAACGACGGCGGCGGTGGCGCTGCGGGTGGCGGCGCAGGCGGCGGCCACGCGGGCGCGGCGGGAGCGAGCGCGACCGGCGGCGGCGCCGGCGCGGCGTCCGTCCCCGCGCACTTCGCGCTGACGCGCGGGAACGTGATCCCGCCGGGCGGCGCGAGCGCGCTGCTGCCCGACGGGCGCGTGTTCGTCCTCAACGGCACGAGCGCTCAGATCTTCGATCCGGCGACGGAGACCTTCACGTTCGCGGGCAACCTGATCACGCCGCGCTACGCGGCGGCGGCGGTCCTCGCCGACGGCCGCGTGCTCGTCGCCGGCGGCACGGTCGTGATCGACAACCACGCGCAGGCCATCACCGACACGGAGATCTACGACTTCGCGCAGGGCGCTTTCGTGCCCGGGCCATCGCTGATCGAACCGCGCGGCTACCCCACCGCGACGACGCTGCGCGATGGCCGCGTTCTGATCGTTGGTGGCGGCTTGGCTCCAGTGGGCAGCACCGACCGCAACTTGTTCCCGAACACGGCCGAAGTGCTCGACGCGGCGGGGACGGCGTTCACGCGCGCCGGGAACACGAGCGTCAGTTACGGCATCCACAGCGCGGTGTTGCTGGCCGACGGCCGGGTGATGGTGGCGGGCGGAAACGATCCACGCAGCGTGGGCGGCGGCCAGCGCGGCGAGGTCAACCTCTTCGATCCGACGACCAACACGTTCCGCGAGACCTCGCGCATCACGTTCGGCAGCGGCACCGGCCTGGTGGCGCTGCCCGACGGGCGCGCGCTCGTGACGGGCGGCTATTACGGCGCCGAGTGGACCAACGGCGCAATCGTTTGGGAGCCGGTCAACGAGACGAGCACCAGCGTCGGCCCGATGCTGAACCCGCGCGGGGCCAGCGGCGGGACCGTGCTGGCGGACGGACGGGTCATGTTCGTGTCCACGCCGGAGGTGTTCGATCCGGCGACGAACACGTTCTCGCCAGG
>DATMZL010000125.1:0-4156 GCA_035607075.1 Polyangia bacterium | reverse complement strand
ACGGCGATCGCGACGGGCAAGCCGGCCGCGCGCCTCGGCCCGAGCTGGGAACGGATCGACGGTCTGGCCCGCGCGCTGCTCGACGATCCGCGGCTTCGCGAACGCACGCGGCTGCGCGTCGCCCCGTCGGCGCTGCAGGGCGCGAGCGTCGTCCGCTGGCTGGGCCCCGCCGATCCGTTCGACGAGATGCACGAGGCCGAGCTCATCGCGCCCCTGCCCGCGATCCTGACCGCAGCAGCACGCTGGACGCCGTGGAGCGAGGTGCGGGCGGCGGCCGGGACACCGGCCGATGATCCGGACGCGGCCGACGAGCTGCTGCTGACGCTGCTGGACGACGGCCTGCTGCAGAGCGATCTCGCGCCGCCGATCATCGGCGATCCCGCGGGCGCGTTCATGTGCGCGCGGCTGGCCGCGCTGGGCGAAGGAGACGCGGAGCGGGCGCTCGCCAAGGCAAACGAGGCGCTGGCGGCGGGCAAGCTCGCCGCGGGCGCGGCGGGGCTGGCCCTGTTGCCCGGGGGCAGCGACGACGCGGGGGTGCACGCGGTGCTGGTTCATCGTCCGCAGCGGCCGCCCACGCTGGAGCGCGCTGCGGTCGAGCGCGCCGCGCGCCTCGCGCCGCTGCTCGTGCGGCTGCAAGACGCGCTCGCGCCGCCGGCCGCGGAGCGCTTCGCCCAGCCCGCGCTCGCTGACGCTTTGGACGCGATCACCGAGCTCGACGGCGGTGGCGCCTTCGACGTCGCCGCGCTGGCGACCGGCGACTACGGCGTCGAGCTGGACGGCGACGACGAGGCGCCCCACCACGCGCCCGACGCGACGGTGCTGGCGCTGCTGCTCGACGCGATCGCCGACGCCGGTCGCCGCCGCCGCGCCGAGGCGACGCTCGACGCGCAGGCGCTGGAGGCGGCGCTGCGCGCGGTGCCCGGGCCCCGGCTGCCGTGCAGCGCCGAGCTTTTCCTCGCCCCGGTGGCGCGACGGCCGCGACAGCCGCCCGGCACCGGATGGCTGCTGGGCCTGCACGCGCCCGCCGCGGCCTCGCTGGGACGCTTCGGCCATGCGCTGGGCACCGAGGCGATCGCCGCGATCGCCGAGCTCGACGCCGCCGAACGCAATGCGCGACCGCTGGAGACCACGGTCGACGTCGCCTTCGCCCCCGCGCCGGCGCTGGCGGATCTCGCGGCGCGTCCGAAGACTTCGCGCCGGACCCTGGCGCTCTCGCGCTGGAGCGACGACGAACACCGCCAGGACCTGGCGCCAGGCCACCTGGATCTCGTCGCCGATCCCGACGAGCCGGATGCGCTGGCGCTGCGTGAACGTTCGACGGGCGAACCGATCGTGCCCGCATCGTTCGCGCGCCTGCGGTCGCGAACGGCGCCCGCCGGGATCGCGCGTCTGCTCGTCGGATGGAGCCTCTGGCGCCAGCACGCGTCGTGGGCTGTGCCCCTCGGGCCGCTCGGCGGGCTGACCGCGATTCCCCGGCTCTGCCTCGACGGATTCGTGATCGCGCCCGCCAGCTGGCGCCTCCCGCCCGACGTGCGCACGCCGGCCGCGATCCGGCGCTGGCGAAAGGCGGCCGCGGTTCCCCGCTACGTGCAGCTCGGCGATGGCGACGAGCTGCTGCCCGTCGATCTCGAGGCGCCGGGCGCGCCGAGCGATCTCGCCAACCACGACCGCGTGTTCGAGATCTGGCCGCCGCTCGGAGCGACGGTCGATCGCGACGGGCGCAGGCTGGAGGCGGTGGTCATGCTGGTCGAAGACCCCGACTCGGCCGACATCGCCGGCCACGCGCGCCGGGCGGCGGCGATCAAATCCGCGGGCGACGTCCCGCCCCCGGCCCGCACCGCGGAGCTGGAGGGCTGGCGAACGTTCAAGCTGTTCGGCGCCGAGGGCCGGCAGGACGATCTTCTGGCGGTGCTGCTCCCCACCATTCGCGCCGGCCAGCACGCGGGCGAGATCGAAGGGTGGTTCTTCCAGCGCTACATCGACGGACCGGGGCGCCGCCACCACCTGCGCGTGCGCGTGCGCGCGCCGGATCGCGCGTCCACGTTCGCGTTCGAGCGCCGCCTGCGCGAGCGCCTGCGCGCGGCCCGCGCGTCTGCCGCGGTGACCGGTCTCGAAGTCGACGACTACCGCCCCGAACGCGGCCGCTTCCGCGGCGACGAGCTGGGCGCACTGCACGACGTGTTCGAGTCCGACAGCGAGCTCGTTTGCGCGTTGCTGCCGGCGCCCGCCGATCACATGGAGCGGATCAGCCTTCTCGTGCGGGCGCTGGATGCGCTCGCCGCCGGCTTCGGGCTGCCCGCCGACGCCCGGCACGCGCTCGCGAGCTCGCGGCGGCGCGCCGCCGAGGCGCAGGCCGGGGCCGACCATGACGGCGAGGACCGCGCCCGCGCCGACGCCGCCTTCCGCCGGGTGGGGCGGGAGCTGCGCGCCGCGCTGGCTGAGGGCGATCCGGGAAGCGACGCCGGCGGCGCGGCCGCCAAGCTGGCCGCCCACCGCGCGCGCACCGCACACGCCGCGCGCAGCCTCTCGGCCGAGGCGCGCGCCCGCCTGCTACCGACGCTGCTGCACCTCTCCGCCGTCCGCGCGCTGGGGGCCGACCGCGACGGCGAGCGCCTCGCCTACACGTTCTGGGAACGGACCTTACAGGGCCTGCGCAAGCCGGCGAGACGGGACACGGATCGCCGATGATCGGAACGCTCGCGACGTTGATCGCGATCGCGACGACGCCCGCGCAGACGACGCACCTGTCGCTGCCATTCCAGGGGATCTGGGGCGTCATCCAGGGATTCGACAGCGGCGCGACCCACGTGGGCTACGCGGCGTTCGCGCTGGACTTCGTCCCCGCGCAACCGAAGACGACGCCCGCGCCGAAGCCCGGGGCGCCGCTGACAGCGTTCGCGTGCTACGGGCGCCCCGTCCTGGCGCCAGCGGACGGTACCGTCGTCCGCGCGAACGGCGCCGCGCGCGACTGGCCCGCGTACCGCAAGGGGAGCGACCCCGGTAACTACGTGATCATCGAGCACGCGCCCGGCGAGTACACGGAGTTTCGCCACCTGGCCGCGGACTCCGTCGCCCTCGCGCCGGGCGCGCGCGTCCGGCGCGGCGACGTCATCGGCCGCTGCGGCAACTCCGGCAACGCCGGCATGCCCCACCTGCACATCGGTTTTCTCTCGTCGACCGATCCGATCACGACGCGCCCGATGCGTTTTTCGGACTACGAGCGCGCCGGCGCCGACGAGGCCTGGCATCCCGGCACCGGCTTCCCGATCAAGAACGAGCTCCTCAGACCTCGAGCACCGAACGGATCCGGGCGACCAGCACCGACACCGGCTGGGCCGCATCCACGGTGATCGCGTCGGTCGGCACCTCGAGCGCGGCGAGCTGGCTGTCGAGCATCCCCGGCTTCATGAAGTGCCCGGTGCGCTTGGCGAGCCGCGCCCGGAACAGCTCGGGCGTGCCCGCCAGGTAAACGAACCTCACGCGCCCGCGTGGCTCGTTGCCCGCCAGGCGCGCGCGGTAGCTCGCCTTCAGGGCCGAGCACGCCAGCACCAACCGATCGCTGCCGCCGCGCGCGAGCGCGCCCTTGATCAGCGCATGCAAGCGGTCGAGCCACGGCCATCGATCCGCGTCGTCGAGCGGCTCGCCGCGCGCCATCTTCGCGATGCTCGTCGCAGAGTGGTGATCGTCGCCGTCGACGAAGCGCCAGCCCAGCGCGACGGCCAGCGCCGTGCCGACGGCTGTCTTGCCGCTGCCTGCGACCCCCATGATCACGACTGCGTAGTCCGCACCGCGCCCTACTTTGCCACGGTGGCGGCGTTTCCCGCGCGGAAGATCGCCGCCGGCTGTCGTTACCTGACGCGGACCGAAAGACCAGAAAGGCCTGACCGGCGCGCAGGCGCCGCTGTGGCACGCGCTTTGAACAACGTGCGCGTCAAGGGGTGCTGGGGGGTGGGGTGTGCTGAGACTTTTTCTGTTACGACACGGTGAAACCGAGTTCAGCCGGAACGATCGATTCTGCGGTGACATCGATGCCCCGCTGACGGCCGCCGGCGCGCGAATGGGTGAGCTGTTCGCGGACGCGTACGCCGCGCTGCCGTGGCGCGCGATCGTCACCAGCACGCGGCGCCGCGCGATCGAGACGGCGCACCCGCTGGCC
>DATMZL010000403.1:0-2152 GCA_035607075.1 Polyangia bacterium | reverse complement strand
GCGATACTGCCCGTCGGGCGTGAGGCAGGCGAACGCGCTCAGCGTGCCGAGCGTCGCGGGGACGCGCGCCATCCGCGCGACCGTGCCGCCGTACAACATCGGCCGCGGGTTGTAACAATGGAACACGTCGGGTCGCAAACGCCGGACGATGGTCCCGATGCGCGCCATGACGCCGACGTTCAGGCGGTCCGGGCAGTGAATCTCCTCGACTGTCACGCCCAGGCTGCGCAGTCGGTCGTGCAGCGGGCTGCCTTCGGTGTCGAAGGTGATGACGTGCGCGCGGTAGCGATCGGGATCCAGGCCGCCGATCAAGTCGACCATCGCCTTGGTCTTGCCCGAGAGGCCCAGCCCGTCGACGAGATAGAGGACGTTGGCGGGCCGGCTCATGCCGCCTTCCGCCCTTCGATCCAGTGCGAGTACCAGGCGCCGAGGTTGACGAGGCACCAGAGGTCGAAGCTGTGATCCTGCACGTCGGCCAGGTGGCGCCGCCACAGCTCGTCGACGTAGCTGTGGTTGAAGAAGCCGCGATCGGCGAGCCCGCTGTTGAAGATCTGGTCCTTCGCCCAGCTGGCCAGCGGTCCGCGCAGCCACGCTGGCAGCGGCACGCGGAATCCCTGCTTGGGACGATCCAGCACCTCGTCGGGCAGCGTGCCGCGCAGCGCCTGCTTCAGCACGTACTTGGTCTTGTTGCCGTTGATCTTGAGCGCGCGCGGCAGCGACAGGCCGTACGCCGCCAGCGTCGAATCCAGGAACGGCGCGCGCGCCTCGATCGAATGCGCCATCGACAGCTTGTCGACGCGCATGAGCAGCAGCTCGCACAGGCGGTTCGACAGCTCGACGACCGACATCTGTTGCAGGAGATCTGCGCCGGGCTGGCGCGCCAGCAGATCGGCGTAGACGCCTTCCAGCATCTCGCCCGCTTGCGAGCGGCGGTGCTCGCCCAGGCGCGTCCACGCGTCACGCGTGAGCAGGTTCTGCTTCTCGCTGTCCCAGAACACCACGTCGAGGCCCCAGTACAGCGGCTGGCCGTCGCGCGCGCGGCGCAGTACGTCTGTGCGACCCGCCGGTTGCTTCAGCAGGCGGCTGGCCTCGTGCAAGCCGGCGCGCACGAAACGCGGCAGCCGCCGGATGCGCTCGAAGTGGCGCGAGGCGACGTTCACGACGTGGGCCATGTCGCCGTAGCCGCCGAACACCTCGTCGCTGCCCTCGCCGACGAGGACGACGATCACGCCGTCCTTGCGCGCCTGGCGGCAGAGGAAGTGCATGGGCAGGCAGGCGGGATCGCCGATCGGCTCGTCCTGCTGGTAAACGAGCTGGGGCAGATAGTCGCGGCACTCGTCGGCGGTGATGCTGATCTCGTGGTGGTCGCAGCCGAAGCGCTTCGCGACCAGCTGGGCGTACGGCAGATCGTGAAAGTTCTCCGCCGGCCCGAAACCTTCGAAGCCGACGGAGTACGTCTGCAGCGGTCGATCGATGAGCTTGCTCATGAGCGCGACGTTCGCGCTCGAATCGACGCCGCCCGACAGGAAGCAGCCCACCGGAACGTCGGCCATCAAGCGCTTCTTGACCGCGGCCTCGAGCAGCTCGCGGACGCGCGCGACAGCTTCGCCCTCGTCGACGTGCGTGGGCCAGGGCGCCTCGGGCACCGCCGACCAGTAACGCTCGACGCGGATGTTGCCCAGTCGATCGGCGATCAGCCGGTGCGCGGCGGGCAGTTTCTTGATCCCGAGGAACAGCGTGTGCGGCGCCGGCACGTTGCCGAACGTGAGGTAAAGGTTGAGGCCTTCGGGATCGATGTCGCGGCGCACGTCGGGGTGCGCGAGCAGCCCTTTGATCTCCGACGCGAACAGCAGCCGCCCGCCGACCAGCGTGTAGTAGAGCGGCTTCTTCCCCATCCGATCGCGCGCCAGCACCAGCCGCTCGCGCGCGGCGTCCCAGATCCCGATCGAGAACATGCCGTCCAGCGAGGTCAGGCAATCCTCGGCGGTCTCCTCGTACTGGTGAACGATCGCTTCCGTGTCGGTGCGCGACTGGAAGCGGTGGCCCTTGCTCTCGAGGCCTGGGCGCAGGTCGGCGTGGTTGTAGATCTCGCCGTTGAACGTGATCCAGACAGAGCCGTCCTCGTTGGACATCGGCTGATGGCCGGCCGCCG
>DATMZL010000182.1:0-3131 GCA_035607075.1 Polyangia bacterium | reverse complement strand
AGGAAGATGATCGCGTGCCGGTGATCGGGCGTGACGAACTGATCACCGTCGACCTCGAGCGAGCCGGCGCGCGCGCGTTCGAAGCGGCGCAGGATCGCGGGGAACCAGCCCAGCGGATCGGACGGCGCCAAGCGCGAGAACATCGAGCCCATCGGCGACGACATCTGCTGCTTGAGCGCGCGCGCCGCGCGGTCGAGGCCCGCGTCGGCGAGCAGCTCCGGCACCTCGGCCTCGGGCCGTTCGGACACGAAGTAGGGGAGGCGCTGCGCGTACAGCTTGTACACGGACTCGGCGAGCGCCGGCGTCGGCCCGCGCTCCAGCCACGCGACCTCGGGGTGGGACGCGATCCGCGCCGCCAGCGCCGCGGCGCCCGTCTTCACGGCCTGCGGGTCGGCCCCGCCGACGTCCAGGATCAACGTCCGCGTCAGCGTCGAGTCGGCGAGCTGGCGCGACAGATCGGCCAGGCGGTGATCCGTTCCCGCCGGCAGGAAGTGCGTGATGTCGTTGTTCACGCGCAGCCGCAGGGCGCAGAAGACGATCATCGCGACCGTCACGACAGCCGCGACGCCGAGGTGCAGCCGCGTGCGGTCCTTCCGCCCCGTCATTTTCTCGGCAGGGTGAAGAACTTCGTCTGCTCGGCGGGCGTGTAGCGGCGGTTCAGATCGACGTCGCTGAACGACGTTCGCGTCCAGTCGCCGCTGGACTCACGCACGTCCAGCTCGTTCAGGTTCAGCCCGCGGCCGCGCAGCTCCAGATCCTTGATCAGCTTGTCCATCGGCGCCACCCGCGGTGTCAGCACCAGCTTCCACTCACCCGTCGAACCGCCGGGCTTGGGCGAAAGCTGCATCTTGAAGATCTTCTCCAGCCCGGCGCGGTTCCCCGACAGCAGCATCACGAACGCGTCGGCGAACAGACGCGCGACCGGGTTGGTGCCCAGATTCATGCTCTCCTGGCCGTCGGCGCTGCCGAACTGCAGCTGGTTTCCGTCGATGATCATCGTCGACTTGATCGGCTTCTCGGTCCAGCGTGCGAAGCGGGCGGGCGGCGTGAAGTAGAGGCTTCCCTCGCTGACCAGCGGCTGCTGCAGCAGCGTGATGTGCTTCTCCTCGCGGAAGCGCGCGTAGAGGCCGGGCGCCTTCGCGAGCCCGGCCAGCAGCGCGTCGATGTCCGCCGGCGCCTTGTCCTCGGCGGCGACCTTCGGCGCGAGCTTCACCGACTTCGCCATCGCGCTCGCCGGTACCAGCGCCGCCAATGTCAGGATCGCGCCGACGACGCGCACGGCCGCCCCCGTCATGCCCGGTCCGCGGTCCCGACCGGCAATTCGCCGCGGCGGAACAGCGCGAGCACGGCGACGATGTCGACATCCTGCCGCCGATCGCCGTCGATGCGCGGCGCCAGCGCCCGCACCGCCGTGTGCAGCTCCCGGCTGCGCCGCTTGCAGTTGTCCGGTCCGCGCAGGTCGACCGCCTGGCAGAGCGCGAGCAGCTCGACGATCGCGACGGTCTCACTCAGCTCCAGCACGCGCTGGCAATCGCGCGCGGCGATCGAGCCCATGCTGACCTTGTCCTGGTTGTGCGATTCGGTGCTGCGGCTGAACACGGCGGCGGGCATGGTCAGCTTCAGCGCCTCGGCCGTCAGCGCCGACGCGGTGATCTGCATCGCCTTGAAGCCGTGGTGCGCGACGTGCGCCGGGCCTTCCAGCGCCACCAGGTTCGCGGGCAGGCCGTGGCTCGTCGTCGGATTGCAGAGCAGCGCGAGCTGGCGATCGAGCAGATCGGCGACGCTGGCCACCGCCGCTTTGAGACCGTCCATCGCGAAGGCGACGTGGCCGCCGTAGAAGTTGCCGCCGTGCAGGACCTCGTCGCGCTCGGCGTCGACGATCGGGTTGTCGTTGACGCTGTTCACCTCGGTCTCGAGGATCGGGCGGAACATCGCCAGCGCGTCCAGCAACACGCCGATGACGTGCGGCGCGCAGCGGATCGAATATCGGTCCTGGACGCGGGCGCCGGCGACCGCCGCGGCGCCGTTGCCGTATTCGAGGTCGTCGCGCATCCAGGCGGCGCACGTCGCCGAACCGGGATGCGGTTTGACCGCGAACAGGCGCTCGTCGAAGTGCGACGGGTTGCCGCGCATCACCTCGCTGGCCATCGCCGACAGCGCCGCCGCCAGCCGCGCCAGCTTCTCGGCGCGCTGAAACGCGAGGCAGGCGAGGCCGGTCATCATGCTGGTGCCGTTCATCAGCGCCAGCGCCTCTTTCGGGCGCAGCGTCAGTGGCTCCAGGCCGCAGCGCTCGAGCGCGCGGGCGGCCGGTATGACCTCGCCCGCGAACGACACCTCGCGCTCACCCGCCAGCGCCGCCGCGATGTACGAAAGCGGCGTCAGATCGCCGCTGGCACCCACCGATCCCTCGGCGGGGATGCGGGGCAGGATCTTCTTTTCGAGCAGCGCGACCAGCCGTTCGATCACCAGCGGGCGGACGCCCGAATGCCCGCATGCCAGCGACGCGATGCGCGCCGCGACGACGGCGGCCGTCTCTTCTTCGCCCAGCGGCGCGCCCGTGCCGACGCCGTGGAAGCGGAACAGGTTGGTCGACAGCTCGTCGGTCAGCTGCGCCGGAACCGCGTTCTCGCAGGATTCACCGACGCCCGTCGTCACGCCGTAGATGACGCGCCCGGCGCGCAGCTGCCGCTCCAGGCTGGCGCGGCTGGCCTCGAGGCGCGCCCGGTACTCCGGGTCGGCGTTGAGGCGCGCCCGCGCGCGGCCCTGCGCGACGTCGCAGATCTGCTCGAGCGTCAGCGGCTGCGCGCCGAAGATCACCTCGGAAGGCGCGCTGCGTTTCACGCCGCCTCCTTCCAGACCGGGTAGAAATTGAACCAGTTGTCGGGGGCCATCCTGCAGTAGTGCTCCAATCGTTGCGCGTAACGTTGCGCCAAGTCGCGCGCCGCGGCGGCGCGGTCGCCGCGTGGCAGCTCTATGTGTTCGGCGAACGGTTCGCAGTAAAGGTCGTAGCGGTTCGGTTCGTGGAACAAGCCGAAGGTGAGATAGACCGGGCAGCGCAGGCTGGCCGCCAGCCAGTACGGTCCGGCCGGCAGCAGCGCGCGCGCGCCGAACAGGTCGACCTCGACGACGCG
>DATMZL010000712.1:0-3909 GCA_035607075.1 Polyangia bacterium | reverse complement strand
CGCCAGCTGATGGAGTGGCAGCGCGATCTGAAGGATCCGACCGAGTTCATCGAGACGGTCAAGATCGACCTGTTCCAGGACGAGGTGTTCGTGTTCACGCCCAAGGGCGACGTGAAGGCGCTGCCCAAGGGCGCGACGCCGATCGATCTCGCGTACTCGATTCACTCGGAGGTCGGCGAGCACTGCTCGGGCGCGCGCGTGAACGGCCTGATCGTCCCGCTGCGCTACGCGCTGCGGAACGGCGACACCGTCGAGATCCTGACGTCCGCCAACCAGAAGCCGTCGAAAGACTGGCTGAAGTTCGTCGCCACCAGCCGCGCCCAGACGAAGATTCGTCACTTCATCCGGATGGAGCAGCGCGAGCGCAGCCGCCAGCTCGGGCGCGATCTGCTCGGCCGCGAATTGCGCCGCCAGAGCTTCTCGCTGGCGACGGCCGAGCGGGAAGGGTGGCTGGAGTCCGCGGCCGAGCGCCTGCGGCTCGGGGCCGCCGACGACCTGCTTGTCGCGGTCGGCTACGGGAAGGTGAACCTGGCGCACGCGGCCGACGCGGTGCTGATGGATCAGTCGCGCGGCACCGAGGTCCCGCTGCCGCCGCAGCCCGAGGTGGCGCCGGCGGCGCGCCGGGTCGCCAAGCGCTCGATCGCGGGCGTCCGCGTTCAGGGCGAGGCCGACATCCTGGTGAAGTTCGCCAAGTGCTGCACGCCGGTTCCCGGCGACGACATCGTCGGATTCATCAGCCGCGGCCACGGCGTCGTCATCCACACCCGCGACTGCCCCAAGGCGCTGGAGCTGGATCCGGCGCGCCGGCTCGACGTCGCCTGGGACGAGGAGTCCAAGACGCTGCGCCCGGTCGCGGTCCAGGTGACGTGCACCGACCGCCCGGGGCTGCTGGCGGCCATCTCGAAGGCGTTCACCGAGCAGGGCGTGAACATCTCGCAGGCCAAATGTCGGACGACCGAGGACGGCCGGGCGGTGAACACCTTCCAGGTCACGGTCGGGCACCTCGAACAGCTCAAGACGGTGCTGCGCAGCCTTGTTTCGATAGAAGGCGTGGTTTCGGCCACCCGGCTGTGATAGATAGGCCGCGCTATGGCCTCGAACACCCGAATCACCTGGAAACGCCGCACGCGGAAGCACGTCAACATGGGCAAGAAGCGCAAGGCGAAGGAGAGCAAGAAGTCGACGCCGAGCGCGGCCGAGCTGTTCGCGGCGATGGGCCCGCCCGAAGGCGTCCCCGCCGCCAAGACGAAGTAGCTCTTCAGGGCGTTCTCCGGCGCCGGATACCGCCGGAGGATCGCGTGGGGAGCCGGCGAGCTTTGCTCGCCGCGTACCATCGCGGGAGGGTTCGGGAACCCTTCGAGGGTTCCCGTCTGAATTGATCTTTCCGGGCGATTGTGAGGTAACATGCCGGACCTACGAGCGCGGTGCCGCCGACACCCGCTCACTGAGGCGCGACCAACCGGATGAAACTCTGCCCGAACTGTCAGTCCCAGTATCCCGACGACGCTAACTTCTGCCCGCAGGAGTCGTGCGCGACCGACCAGGGGCCGCGGCGGCTCGAGCCGGTCGGATCCACATCCGCCGCGCCACCGCCGTCTCGGTACGAGATGGAATCGCAGCTCGGTGGTGCACGTACGGGCGAGGTCTGGCGCGCGCGCGACACGCAGACGGGCGCGACGGTCGCGTACAAGCTGGTCGCGCAGGCGTCGCTTCCGACGACGGCGACGCTCGAACGCGCGCAGCGCGAGCTGAAACAGCTTCAGCGCTCGCAGAGCAACCGGCTCGCGCGCGTGCTCGACTTCGGCAAGGATTCGAGCGGTCGTCTGTTCATCGCCAGCGAGCTGTGCGAAGGGCAGCCGCTCGACCGACTCGTGGCGTCGACCGGTCCGCTGTCGCTCGATCGCGCGAAGGCGATCGTCGCGCAGATCGGTGAGGCGCTGCTCGAGGGCCAGAAGGTCGGCGTCGTGCACCACGACCTGTCGCCCAAGAACGTCCTCCTTGCGGGCAACGACGAGGTCAAGGTGATCAACTTCGTCGCGCCGTTCGCCGTCTCCGACACGGTGTTCGGCGTCCCCGAGTACCTCTCGCCCGAACAGGCCGAGGGCAAGCTGGTCGACCAGCGCTCGAACACGTACAGCCTGGGCGGCATCATGGTGCTGCTGCTCTCGGGCCAGTCCCCCGTGTCGGGCGCCGACACCGCCGCCGTCCTCGAGCAGGTCACGAAGGGCGAGGTCGTCCCGCCGAGCCGCCGCCTCGACGGCGCGGCGAAGCTGACGCCCGAGATCGATCGCATCGTCCTCAAGGCGATGGACAAGAGCCCGAACCGCCGGCCGCTGACCATGCGCCAGTTCCTCACCGAGGTGAGCGGGATGGTCGCCCTGGGAGCGTCCGCAGCGCCGGCCGCGGCAGGCGCTGGCGTCGGATTCGCGAAGACGATGCTGTTCACGGGCGCGGCGCCCGAGGTTCAAAAGCTGGTGCAGCAAGCGGTCGCCGCCCGCGCCGGCGCGGCCAGCCCGGCGGCAGCGCCTGCCCCGACGCCGGCGCCCACGCCGCCGCCCGAGCAGCCCGCGTACGCGGCCGCACCGCCGGCCGCTGCTGCCACGCCAGCGCCGACCGGGCCTCGCCGCACGCACGGGGCCGCGATTGCAGCGACGGTGGTCTCGCTTCCCGCCGCCAAGATTCCCGGAATGGGCGGGGTTCCCGGAATGGGCGGGGTTCCCGCAATGGGCGGACCCATTCCTGGCGCGAGCACCGGCAGTTCGGGACAGTTCACGCCGCCGCTGGTGTCGGCGACGCCGCCGCCGCAGGCCGTCGCGCCGACGCCGATGCCTGGAACCGCGCCCACGCCGTCGCCCAAGCCGGCCGCGGGGGGCAACTTCCGCGAGACGCTGTGGTTCAAGAAGGGCGACGTCGACCAGATGGTCGCCGAGGCGCGCGCGCGCGTCGAAGCGGCGCGTGCGAAGGGGATTGCGGTCTCCGACGCCGACGCCGAGGCGGCGGCCGTCGCTGCGGCGGCCGCAACGTCACCGGAGGCCGAGACCGCGAAGCCGCTCGACGATCGCTACGTCGACGACGGTTCAGTCACCGCCGAGGACCGGAAGAAGTTTTCGCTGCGATCGGGCGGGACGGCGACCGCGCTGCCGACCGTCGGCCACATGCCGGGCGAGCGCATGAGCGACGCCGAGGTGATGGGCGAGATCGGCGGCAAGAAGCGCTTCGTGATCATCGCGATCGCCGTCGTCGTCGCGGCGATCGTGGGCTTCGTCGCCGTCAAGGCGATGAAGTCGAGGGACGTCTCGAAGAGCGCCGCGGCGATGACGCCGCCGACGATCCCGACGACGGCGCCTCCGGCCGATCCGCCGACGCCGCCGACGGAGCCCACGTCGGCGGTCAAGACGGCCGCCAAGACCGCCGCTCCGGAAGAGGGTGACGAGCCCGCGCCAAAGGCTGCTCACGCCGCGAAGAAGCACGTCGTCGCCAAGAAGGCGAAGGGCAAGAAGGCGCACAAGTAGGAAGCGCCTCGGGCCTCAGGCCTCGGGCTAAAGCAGGCGGTCGACGGCGCTGAAGATCGCGCGCGATACGTCGTCGATTGATGCGCTGGCATCGATCGTGATCGCCTTCGGATCGCCGGCGACCAGCGCGCGGTACGCGGCGGCGACGCGCTCCTGGACGGCGTCCGCGTCGTAGCGTTCTTCGGTGCGCCCGGCGGCCCGGCGGCGGGCGGCGGCGACCGGCACCGGAAGGTCGAGCAGCAGCGTCAGATCCGGCGGCCGCACCTCGCGCGCCAGCTGCGCGACCCAGTCGCGCTCGGCTTCTTCGCCCTGGTAGGCGAGCGACGACAGCAAATATCGGTCGCAGACCACGTCGGTGCCGGCCGCGAGCGCCGGCTCGATCTCACGGCGCAGGTGG
>DATMZL010001505.1:0-5296 GCA_035607075.1 Polyangia bacterium | reverse complement strand
CGTAGAGTTCGAGGCCACCGTGTCCCCTGTCGTAGGATCGTCAAGCCGAACGATAACGCTCAGAGTCGGCGTTCCGGTCGTGCCGTAGTGGCCCCACATTTCGATCGTCACCCGGGCGCCGACGACATTCATCAGCCCCTTGGGAATCGTCGGCTGCTGGTCAAACGGCGTCAACGCGGCGGTGTTGGCAATCGCCGTCGACGAGGCGATCGTCTGCAGGTACATCCGCCCCGTGTAGGCGAAGAAGGTGTTATCCCGCTGGCCACGATTCTTCCCCTCTTGCACACCGCCGCCGCGCTGATGGAGCTCGTAGCCCCCGACGTTCACG
The DNA here is from genome assembly GCA_035607075.1 of Polyangia bacterium. Lineage (GTDB taxonomy): Bacteria > Myxococcota_A > Polyangia > Fen-1088 > Fen-1088 > JADGRB01. The sequence goes on along the minus strand of DATMZL010001505.1, from coordinate 4,968 downwards.
ACGGGTTCTTCCTGAAGTAGAAGTAGGAGACGGCCATCAGGCCCGTGGCTGCCGCATCCTTGACGATCCTGACTGCCTTGAGAGCCTCGTAGCCGTAGACGACGACCCAGTCCCCGTCGTACATCGGCTGAGCGCCGATCAGGGCGGAGGCGGTCGTGCCGTCGAATCGGATCCACATGGTCCCGAGCATCGCCGTCAGGATGCCGACGTAGACCGCCCCCTTGGCCGGCTGCCCCGACGCCACGGACGGCAACGTCAGGGCCGTGGACGTCGCCGCGGTCAAATACTGGGCGCTGCCGGTGAGCGGGTACCACTCATCGGGAACTGTCGGAAGCTGATTGCCAAGTCCCATCAGCTTGTCCTGTTCAGGTACCCGCCGTAGATTTCGGCGTCAAAGGTCCCGACTCCGTTCGTCGTGGTTGTCACGGCGAAGTAGACGGTCGTTCGCGGCATGACGTAAGGGGTCAGCGTCGACACGCTGAACGACTGGGCTGTCACGACCGGTGTGCCAGGAGCCCCGCTGATTGTGCCAGCGGCCCGCATGTTCACGGGCGAAGTCGGGCTGTCGGTACCGACGCTGAACGCCCACGTTGCGGGGGTGGCCGTCCCGTCCGGGAAGTCCGAGAAGTTCTTCAGGACGTAGTGCGTGACAAGCACGACGTTCTGGCCGTTGTTGTACCAGTCGTAAACGCCAGTCGCCGTCATGCTGATCGTCTTGAGTTTGCCGAGCATGACGATGTTGAGGCCGCCAATGTCTCCCGGGTTAACTGGGCTATTCGCCATAATGGGACCTCACTAATTCCTGTTCAGGATGCCGCCGTAGAAGATGGCGTCGAACGTGCCAAGCCCGTTGGTCGTCGTTGTGACGGCGAAGTAGAGGCTGGTGAAGGGCGCGATGTACGGCGTCAGTGTCGACACCGAGAATGACTGAGCGGTGACGACGGGAGTGGATGGAGCCGCGCTGATAGTGCCGGCCGCCCTCATGTTCGTGGGCGCCGTGGTGCTGTTGGTGCCGAAGCTGCAGGCCCAAGTCGCGGGCGGAGCCGTCCCGTCAGGGAACGCGGAGAAGTTCGTCAGGACCCAAGCGACGAGCATCACCGTGTTCGGCCCGTTTTTGTAGACGTTGTATGCCGCGGCAGTCGTCATGTCGACGGCGGTCAGCTTCGCCAGGCGAACGACATGCAGCCCGCCGAGATCGCCGGGAAAGGTAGGCTGGATGTTCATGCTAGTTCAGTCCTGCCGCGACGGAGCGGGTACGGATGTAGCAGTCGACGCGGCCAGTCGTCAGCGCGTTGGTGTTGGCCGTCGTGGTCGTGACCGTGAACCGGACCGTGCCTGCCGCCAGCGGCGACGTCGCGTTCATGGGGGTTCCGGGGACGATCGTCACACCGGGCTTGAAGATGCCGGCCGCCGTGAAGACGTCCTGCGCGTTGACGTAGGCCGTCGCCGAGCCGGTCGTGCCCATCGAGAAGGTCGTCGCCGACACCGCGCCGCCAGCGAAGACCGCGTAGATATAGATGAACGCGCCCTCGATGAGGGTGCCACCCGGGAAGGTCGCGTCGTCCAGGGTCGCCGATCCGGCAGCCGCAGAGAACGACGAGAAGTAGAGCGTTCGCGCCCAGAGCTTGGATTCCTGATTCTGACGCCAGCGGAAGCCGGCTTCGAGGGAGTTGACGACCATTTCGGACTTCTGAGGCATTACGAGTCTCCTCTTCTATGGAGGTTAGCGACCGTCCCCTCCGCTTCGTTGGCGGTTAGCGGGGTTACTTCTTCGAAGAGATTGTCTCACAGGTGCCGCAGGGCTTGCCGTCGTGGCCAAGGAACTTCTTGCCCTTGTCCGCGGCGACGAACTCCTTGGCCACCTCGACGGACGGCCCCTTGCCGCCACGTGGAGTCATCCCGTGCGCGATCCCCTCCATCAGGTTGTGCTGCTTCTGGCTCTTGCTAGGCATTACGCCCTCCGGGTTAGGACGACCTGCAGATCCGTGACCGAATTGACGTAGTTGGCCACCGCGAACTGGCGATACTCCTCGTTCTTCGGCCCAAGGCCCGGGTTCAGGTTGTACCCGTAGGAGAAGTCGAAGTCGCAGTGGATCGCGTAGTGATCCAGCTTGTTGTCCTGCATCCACTTCTTATTGAAGTACAGGTAGGTCGCGTCGCAGACCGGCGGCCAGGCGTGGGTCGGGTCCTGCACAGCCCGCATCGAGGACCAGTAGGGGGTGATGATCGTCGCCTGCGCCCCCACCGCCATGACCCGCCAGAGCTCGTTCATGAAGGGGATCCGCTCGGGGCCGGAGAGATGCTCGAAGAACTGGTTGGAGTAGACCTCGCCGACCGACTGGTCCGCGAAGGGCCACGGGGTCACCCGGACGTCGAAGGAGTACTTGGCCCCCTCCCACAGGTCGACGCCGTCGAAGCCTTCCTTGGGGTTCTGGCCGCAGCCGATGTCGAGTTTGAGCAGGGGCGGCGGATCAGGGACCAGCGCGAACTTGTTCTCGTCCCGAGAGTGGGGACCATGAAGAGAGCAATCCCCGCCGTTCCAATACTGCTGCGAGCAGGCCACCCATACCCGCGCCTCATCTACCATACGAACCCGCTTTCTCGGTCGACATGACCGGCAAGGACGCGAGTCGAGCAGGCGAACCGATAGCCGAGCTTCGCCGCGTTCTCAAAGAAGCGCAGATCCTGGGTGTACGCGACCACGCCCTTGCCCGGCTCGTACCGCTGCTCCGTCTTGAACATCGGCCGCTCGAACTTCTCGTCAAGCAGCATCTCCATCTTGAACAGGGTGCAACCCATGCCGAGCCCGTTGACCTCTTCGACCGAGTCGGCCGCTGGCAGCCACGGGACGAAGTTCTTCGGCATGTCCTGCGGGCGCCCGTAGGCCATCGGCTTGCCGCCCTCGCCCTTGGTCCAGTAGAGCGCGCCCACCGCAGCCCAAGGGCCGCTCTCGATGTCCTCGTACAACTTGAGGATCCCGTCGGGCGGGACCGTGTTGTCGTCCTCGAGCGTCAGGACGTACTTCCACTTCTTCAGGTCAGGGTTGGCGCGGATCAGGTCGACCATCTGCTCGTAGGCTTCCCCGACCTCCATGCCGATCAGGAAGACTCGGGCGAACTTGGCGTTCATGGGGGGCATCATCGAGAGCCATGATTGGACGGACTTGGCGTGGATCATCCCGAGCGTGGGGATGAAGCAGATCGTCGACAGGTCGCGGTATGCGTGTTTGTCGCGGTGGTCTGCGATGCGGTCGTTGTGAAATCCCCCCTCGGGTAAGAGGATTTGAGGTTTCATCTACGCCGTCGCATTCATGAAGGTGATGACCTGCATCATGACGTCTTGGGGGGCGTTGTTGCGCAGGTCGGTAATCGCCATCGAGTTCGGCATCGACGCCGTCTGGACGGACCAATGTCCCTGACCGACCAACTGGTTGAAGGTCCCCGTGGCCGCCCCGCAGAACAGGCCGTTGAACGTGCTCGCGCCAATCAGGTTATTGTTCACCGTGACCCAGTTCGTGTTGGCCGTCGCCGTCGCAGACAGGTGCCCGATCCAGTAGTTGCCAGGCGTCATGTTCAGGTTGATGGGGATAGAAATCAGCTTATGGTTCGAGAGTGACGCGGTCGAGACGTTATTGGTGTTCGTCCAAGCGTAGGACACGGAACCAGAGGACGCGAGCGACAGGGTCGAAGCGTTGTTCGTGTAGACGCCAAGGAGGTAGGACAGCGTCCCGGCGTGAGATGAGTTGGACGACGTCGAGATCGACACGAAAAGCATGAGGTTCGCCTGCGAAGCCGAGACGTAGGCGTCGACGTAGACCGGGTCAACGTGGACCGTCGAGTTGCCCATCGTGCGCGTCGTGAAGCCGCCCTGCATCGCCGGGTACCACTGGGTCAGGGTACCCGTGTTGGCTCCGACGATCGTGATGGAGTTGCCGTTCTGCGAGAGCGTGATGTTGGTTCCGCCGGCGAGAACGAGGGTCCCGCTCGACACCATCGCGGTCGTGCCTGTGGTGTTGCCGGAGATCCTCGCAGCGATGCCGCCGGCGCCCGCCGCCGCGCCGCCACCGCCCATGTAGACAATGTCACCCTGGCCCATGTCTGCTCCTTATGGGGGCGGCGCCCCGAAGAACCCCGTGATCGTAGCATTTACATCGACTGGCGTGTACGTCGAAAGCGCCATCGCCGCGAGGATGCGGGCGTTCATCGGCCACGGCCAGAGCGCCGTGCCAGTCAAGACCCCGTCGACGTAGCGGTAGCGGATCGACGCACCCTGCGTCGTGTTGTACATCGTCTCGCCGACCCCAACGTAGAGGGCCGCGGGCGTCGTCGCCTCGGCAACGTTGGTACGCAGCCAGTCGCCGTGGATCGATAGCCCCGAGCTCAGCCCCTTGAACGACGTCGCGTTGGTAATCGTCAGGCCCGTGTGGGCGGTTCCGGCAAACAGGCCGAACGTGTTCTTGCCTGCGAACGTCGCCGTGTTGGGGTAGATCATAATCGTGTCTTTGATCGCGACCTGATCGAGCAGCGTGATGAACGTCAGCCGTTGCGGGATGTCAGCCCCAGCCGTGGGAGCCACGCCGTAGCAGATGTTGCCGTAGATCCGGCAGAAGACCGACTTGCTGCCGACCGGGTTGTCGTGCGACAACGGCGCGTAGGGCTGGTCGACCTGCTGGTTGGAGATCTGGCAACTGCCGTCCGCCTGGACCACGCCGTCGGGCAAGCCGACCGAGCAGCCGGAGCCCGGGGGGCTGTAGGTCGTGATGATGTTGCCGCTCGCGTCCCGTAGCTTGTAGGGGTCGGGCATCGAACTATCGTTCCAGCAGAAGATGCCGTTCTCGACGAGCGTCTGGTAGGCGTAGTAGGTGAAGGACATCCCCTGCTTCGGGCCGTTGGCGATCGACTGCATCCACTGGCCCCAACAGCGGCGGAAGGTGTTCGGGCCGGCGTTGCTGAACGAGTAGTAGCCCTT
>DATMZL010000645.1:0-3386 GCA_035607075.1 Polyangia bacterium | reverse complement strand
GCTCCTTGCCGCCACGGTCGTCGCAACCCACCCAGCACTCGTCCAAACGAGCGCCTGCCCGGTCGTCGCACCGTCCTGCGTCAACTGATTCGGGTCGAGGATCAGACCGGAGCCCCACCCGTTCTTCGACTGGTCACCGATGCTGCGGAGCGACCCCTGCACCGTGTTGATGAGGCCGTCTTCCTTCGCGTAGTTCGACCGCTCGCCCGATTGGACGCGGTACTGCGTCAGCGCAATCGGCATGGACATCCTCTCTCTTGGTGTCTACAGTTAGCGCGCGGCTGTGCTATTGGGAGGTTCGTACGTGATCGCCAGGACACTCATCGCGCTTGTCATCGCCGGAACGATCGTCGGATCAGCGTTCGCCTTCTCCAATGACACGAGGCCGCACAACTGCCAAAAGCTTCTCCCGAAAGGCGGCGGTACCGTCGTGCATGGTGTGTTCGTCCGGCTCGACCCCGGCGAGTTCCTCAAGCTCTGCACCTACGAAGACCGCTGATCTCAGCTCGCGACTTCGAGGCGGGCGTGAAGGAGCCGCATCGACGCCGACGCGGACGCGAACGAGTGGATCAGCGACACCACGATCCCCGTGTCCACCGTGTAGTCCACAGCCGTCGCGGTCCCGGTGAACGGCGCGATGATCGCCGCGCTCGTCGGCGCGAGAAGCGAACCCAGACCAACCGTTGCCGCGTTCGTCGCTGACATCTCGAACTCGCCGTTGATGTTCTGACTGTTCGTCGCGTTGAGCGCCTGCAAGTCCAGTTCGAGTTTCCACGCACGCCGGTTCGCGTTCGACGCGATCGTGTCCGACACGCCGGAATCCCACAGTGTCGAATACGTCGTGAACGACGGAGACCCAACCGCTGTCCCGACACGAACCTTCAGCCGGATGGTGCGGTTCGACCCCGTGTTGTTGAGGTAGTCGCCGCCCATGATGAGACGAATCCCGCCCAACGCGACGAGGCTGTTGCCGGGGATGACGAGATACCCGGATCCGGTCGTCCCGGTCAGGAGATCCGTCTCCGTCGTGGTGTTGTTGATGTCGACGTTGAACCCGGTCTTGACGGTGATCGCCGCCAACGAGGACGGAACCCACGCGCTGCCGTTCCACGCGAGCCCCTGACGGGTCGACGCCCCACCCTGCGAAAGCTGGGAGGGCGCGAGGATCTGGCCTGGCGCCCATGTTGTCTTCGTCGGGTCACCGACCGCGTTGAGCGACGCTTGTACCGCGTTGACGAATCCCTGCTGTTTTGCCACGGCCGCGCCGGACGCGATCGTTTCCCCGTTCGAGACGAGGTACGGGGAGAGGTCGGGGACGGCGGCCATCTAGTAGGGCTGCCGTCCTGGCGGCCGGAGCGGGAGGTATGAGCCGCCGCGGTGGAAGTCCCCGGTGCCACGACGCGTCGGCGCCGCGTGCGCAGCGTTCGGCGATGGAAAGTCACCAGCGCCACGACGGGCGGGAGCCGCCGCCTTACGTGCGGGCGCCTTGCGGTTCGCGGCCGAGCTCCTGAGCGCCGTGTGATAGTCCATCGGCGGCGCCGTTCCCCAACCGAGGTGCGCGTTCTCCCCGAGTCCGCCATCAGGAGGGGCGAGTCCCTGCCCCTGCGCCGGCATCGGAGCAGCCGCCGGAACCATCGGACCACCAGGATTGATGCCGCCCGTGCCGACACCGGCCTGGTACGGGACCATCTGAGTTGAGCCGTCCATCAACGGATGCGCCTGCCCCAGCGCAACCTGGAGCAGCGCAAGGAGCGGATTCGGCGGCGGTGTCGGAAGCATGTCGAGTTCTCCTTTAGATAAGAGCGAGCTGTGAAAGAGCGCCGTCGATGCCGTAGATCGCCCACGCACCCACCGTCGGCTGATACGACCCCTCGAGCAAAAGGCTCCCGCCGCGCGTCAACGACGACGTCTCGTCCAACCGGAACTGAAACGCCTTGCCCTCACGGCGCGGCCAGTCGATCGCATACCCCTCCGGGCTGCCACCATCGCCCCACGCGCCGGAGACGCCCCACGCGCCGCTGACACCCCAAACGAACCCTGTCCCCTGCGCGCCCGACAACTCGACCGAGTTAGCGGACGTCGCATAATCAGACAGCGTCTGCAAGTTCACCGTCCCCGCCAACCGCACCTGGACCTTCTGCAACCGACCTTCAAGTCCGCCCAATGGTTCGACGACCCGGCCGAGAAACCACGACTGGATCGACGTCCCATCATCCGACCCGGACGAGTTCAAGCTGTACACCTGGCCCGCCACCGTCGGTGACGCCCCAAGCAGAACATCAGAGGTCTTCGGGTAGGCGACATAGCAAGCCATCGCGTCCGTGCGTGTCGTGAACGCCTTGAACAGCGGGTGATAATCCAGGGCGAGATCGTTCGCGGAGGCGTTGACGCGGCAGATCGAGAAGAACACACGGCCCTGCTGCGTCCCCGCGCAGAACCCCGACTCCAACGTCTTGTTGATCGCCCCCGGTGCGAACAGCGGCTCGAGCTTCTGCCCAATCGGGATCAGCGGCCCCTGCCCGTCCGTCTCGAAACACCCGCTGGCCGACACCGAGTAGATACGCCCGTAAACGGTCGTCACCGCGTTGGCTCCGGCAGCCCCGTTCGCGGCGTCGATCACCACCGACGCACCAGTCGACGAGTCCCTCACCCGATGCGTCGACGACCGCTTGAACGCCAACAAAGACGGGTTCGTCTGGAAGTCCGACCCGGTCGCCCCGAACAGCGCAACGATCGGCGCCTCCGCGTCGCGGCCCTCACGAAGATCGTTGAAGCCCGCACCTGATGCCACGGCCCACTTCGTCGCGTCCCCGGCAGCGGAGAAGTACAGGCGAGTCCCGGCAGCTGTATCCCCGGCAACCCAGAGCTTGTTCTGCCACACCGCGAGCAAGTCGCCCTTCGGGATCGTGCCCGCGTCGGTCACGACGACGAGCGTCCACGTCACACCATCGGTGCTCGAATAGAGTCCGTCGACCGGATGGTTCGCGTACACCTTCCCGGCGAAGTCGGCCATGCCGATCTGAGAGGCCGCCGTCCACGTCCGCCGCAACGTCAACACCCCGGTCCCAGGATCGGAGTACAGCTTCCCGTCCGCGACGGAGTAGTGGAGGATCTTGTCCGCGACACGGCTGTAGTACTCACGGGTGATGAGATTCGTGACCGCCGCCGCGTTCCACTTGATGTAGCCGAGACGCTTCCCGATCCCGCCGCGCTCGTCCACGATCACGTTCATCAAGTTCGGTGACTCGTTCAACGACAGCTCGGTCGGTGCATCCCGAAGGTTCAGACCGCCCTCGAACGACGGGAGTCTGAGTGGAACGAACTGTGCGGGACTCATCTACAAGCTGGTAGTTGGTAGCCGCGCGGCAGGGGCTCCACGTACTCGT
>DATMZL010000194.1:0-5731 GCA_035607075.1 Polyangia bacterium | reverse complement strand
CGGGCCGCTTCGACCGCCGTGTCCTCGTCGATCGACCGGAGCTGGCCGCCCGCCAGGCGATCCTCGCCGTGCATGCGAAGGGAAAGCCGATGGCGCTCGACGTGAACCTGCAGGCGATCGCCCAGAACACGCCGGGATTCTCGGGCGCCGACCTCGCCAACCTCGTCAACGAGGCCGCGCTGTCGGCCACGCGCGAAGGGCGGGAGAGCATCACGGCCGCGGACTTCACGGAGGCGTTCGACAAGATCGTGCTCGGCGATCCGCGCGAAGCGAAGCTGGACGTCGAGGAGAAGCGGCGGGTCGCCATTCATGAGGCGGGCCACGCGGTGGTCGCCGCGTTCTCGCCCGGGGCCGAGCCGCCGCACCGGGTGAGCATCATTCCCCGCGGTATGGCGCTGGGGGTCACGCAGCAGAGCCCCGGCGCCGACAGACACCTCATGGTGGAGGCCGAGCTGGAATCGCGCCTGCGGGTGCTCATGGGCGGCCAGGCCGCCGAGCGGCTCGTGCTGGCGACCATCTCGACGGGCGCCGAGAGCGATCTCAAGGAGGCGACGCGGTTGGCATCGCGGATGGTCGCCCACTTCGGCATGAGCGAGCGGCTCGGGCCGGTGTACTACGATCACGACGCGGAACATCCGTTCCTCGGAATGCGCGTCGCCACCGAAGGGGGGACGAGCCCCGCGACCACGAACGCGATCGAGGAAGAGGCGCGGCGCATCCTCCGCCGCGCGCTCGATGAAGCCGGCGAGCTCCTCAAGCGGGAGCGGCCGGCGCTCGATCGCCTGTATCGCGCGTTGCTCGAGCGCGAATCGCTCGAAGGCGACGAGCTGGTCGCGCTCCTCGGCGCGAGCCCGACAGCCGAAGGCGAAGCCGATCCCGACACCAGACTCTTTCCGACCAAGGGCGGCGCCGCAGCCTCCTCGCCGTCAGCCGCCGCTCCGCACCGCGATTAGACAGTGGGCGGGCCCGACGATCGGGGCGGCATCGCTTGCGAGCAGTCCCAAATGAAGGTGCAGCGCAAGCACGTCATTTACGGCTACCTTCTGCTCACCCAGGCCGTGAAGAGCTGGTTGCTGCGTCGTAAGGGGATCTGACGACGGGCGAGTTCCGGCTCAGGCGGATCCTTCGCCAACCCAGCGTCCCAACAGCTTCAAGTCCAGAGGCTTTGCCATGAACGTTGCCCCCGCGTTCGTAGCCGCGGCGATGGTGGTCGTGTCCGTGTAGGCGCTGATCACCATTGCGCGGGCGTGCGTGTGCGTCCAGAGGAACTCTTTGACGAACATCGCTCCATTGATGCCCGGAAGGCGGTAGTCGGTGACGAGCACGTCCGCCTCGTCTTCCAGTGCGTTCGAAAACGCCTCTTCGGCGCTTCCCACGAATCGGGTGATGTGGCCGTCGATCTGGAGGATCTCGGCGATGTTCTCGGCGAGACTGAGGTTATCGTCGACGATGAGTACGTGGCGAGGAGTGACGGACCGCATCGATGGCCCCCGTTTCAACCCGGCAGACGCAAAAGTAAGAGCGAATCAGTCGTTCGCCTATGCGGAAGTTTCGTTCGGGCCGTTCGGAAAAACCGTCAGGTCTGGAATGTCGATCAGCTCATGAGCGTCGTGGTTCACCACGTTCCGGCATGAAGGATGCCCCCTGAGGAATTAGGCTGTTGCCATGGCAGACGAACGTTCCGCTCGGCGCTTTTTCGTCCTTCTGCTCGCCCTGACGACCCTGGCGCTGGCGCTGGTCGTCCGCCCGCTGGCCAGCGCGCTGTTCATGGCGACCGTTCTGGCCGGAATGTTGGCGCCCTTGCACGCCAGGCTGGCGGCGCGCCTGCGGGGCCGATCCCGACTGGCGGCGGGCATTCTCGTGTTCGCGCTGGTCGTCGTGCTCTTGGGTCCGTTCGTCGCCCTCGCCGCCTTTCTCCTCAAAGAGGGTAACGAGGCACTCAAATTCGTGGCCGCCGCCGTGCGCGGCGACAGCGTCTCCCACCTCGTGGCGAAGCTCCCCGATTCGCTCGAGAAGATCGTCCGCGAGGCCCTCGCGCGACTGCTCGACGTCGACAGGATGGTGGAAGGACAGCTGGGCGCGCAGGGGGGCAAGGCGGCGGCCGCTGCGTGGGGTGCCCTTTCGGCGACGGGCTCGGTGATATTCGCGGCCGCCATGATGCTCATCGCGCTCTTCTTCTTCCTCGTGCAGGGTGGCGAGCTCGTGTCTTGGCTGGACGACACGTCGCCCCTGCGGCCCGGCCAGACGCGCGAGCTGCTGGCGGAGTTCAAGAAGGTCTCGTTCTCCGTCATCGCGTCGTCGATCATCACCTCGGGCGTGCAGGCGGCGGCAGCGTTGATCGGCTTCTTCATCAGCCGGGTGCCGCATCCAATCTTCTTCGCGGCCGTCACCTTCTTCGTCGCGTTCGTCCCCGCCCTCGGCGCCGCCAGCGTCTGCCTGTTCGCCGCGGGGATCCTGTACGTCACGGGCCATCCTTACTGGAGCTTGTTCCTGGCGCTGTGGGGCGTCGTCGTGGTCGGCCTGGTGGACAACGTCATCAAGCCGCTTCTCATCAAGGCAGGCATGGAGATGCGCAGCGCGGTCGTCTTCTTCTCGCTGATCGGCGGCCTGGCGGCCTTTGGTGCCATCGGCCTGGTCGTCGGCCCGCTGGTGGTCGCCCTGTTCCTCGCGCTCTTGCGCATCTACCGCCGTGACTTCAAGTTGCAGCCCGACACGCGGGCGTGAACACAAACGCCGTCGTGAACAGGACAAAGGAGGATCCGATGCCGCACCAGGTGAACGTCGTCTCGGCTGCTCGATCGAATGAGGATTTTCGGCGCGTGCTCTTCACCGGTGAGCGCAGCCAGCTCGTGGTGATGACCATTCCGCCCGGAGGCGAGGTCGGCGACGAGCGCCACGATCATGTGGAGCAGACGCTCTTCTGCCTGAGCGGAAACGGAACGGCGATCCTCAATGGCGCGCGATCGCCGTTCGCGCCGGGCGACGCGGTGGTCGTCACGCCCGGCACGCGGCATAACTTCCTCAACACGGGCACCGAGCCGCTGCGGATCTACACGATCTACGCGCCCGCGAACCACATCGACGGTCGGGTCCACCGCACCAAGGCCGACGCCGACGCCGACCACGCGGACGAGGAGTTCGGGCACAGCGTAGCCGGGTGAGCATCTGCACAACCATTGTTGGCACGGCCGACGCTGCTCTGCTGACGAGGCGATCTTCTTTTGCGAACAGCTCCATCGGCGTTCCTACGTCGGGGAGCTGGTACGGTCTCCCCAATACACGGGCGGGTGGGTCTGCGCGACGCCGCCCGGCCGCAGTCCTGTGGATCGATCGGTCGCATGCATACGTCCAATACCGCTCGTCGCGTTGCATAGGTCGCCGCGGCGGCGTCGCGCCGCAACCCAACCAGCCGCGTATCGAGGGGAAGAGGGGCGAGCCCCGCAGAGGTAGCCGACGTACCAGCAGCAGCCGCCTCGGATGCCGCCCCAGCACCAGGCGCAGGTGAACTGGCAGCAGCAGCCACCGCCGCCTCGCACGCAGCGGCCGCCGCAGTACCAGCAACCCCCTCCCATGCAGCCCGCGTTCGCGAGAGTCCGCCCGCTACGCGAGGTCCCGATCGTCGCGACGATCGGGGCAACGGCGATCGCGGCAGCCGCTAAGGGCAATCCAGGGTGTGCCACAGCGATGCTCCGAGGGTGGAGAAGTGAATCGTTTCAAACCCAAGCCGCTGAAACTGCTGACGTTTCGCGTACCCTTGAAACGATTGCGTCCTCTAACCTAAGTACCTGTCACAACAAGCAACTCTACGAAATGGCATTGAGGAGGCCGACGGTTCGATCCCGTTCAAGCAGCGCGGACCGGTCGCGATTTCAGCGCTGGGAGGCCAAGAGCAACGTCGCGCCTCCGGCAGCCGCGGCGGGGGGAAGACTCCTCGACCTGGGAAGCGCGCGGAACGCCGACGAAGCCCGCCGGCTCTTCTGAATCACCGGCTGCGCCGTCGTGTCCGTTGGACCTTGCTCGGATCGCGCACCCGAATCGTCGGCTTCTCGTCAGTCTGGTCATCGGGGACGACAACGAGGCGCATTCCCCACCCTGCGAACGTCGTCAGCATCCGGCCGAACTCGGACCACGACAGCTGCTTATCGTCGATCTCGATCACCGGTTCGCGCTGATCGTCTCCGCCGCCATCGTGGATCGTGCAACGCAGGACATCGCCTCGTGCGCACCACTGGCTGGCGAGATCCGACCACTCGATCTGCGGCTGTCCGATCGGGACTTCGATCGCGACGTGCTTGTAGTCGCGCCGGACCTCGTCCATGACGGTGATCGTCTCGTTGAACCGCTCGAGTACCTCCGCGTCCGTCATGGCCGTGAGCGCGGGTCCGATCTTGAAGTGCGTGGCGCCGATATCCTCCTCGGCGTACTCGATCAACGCAGTCTCGCCGTCGGGCTTTCGGGTGATCCGGACCTCGTCAGGCGAGGCGACGTTGCGAAGGCGGCGCACCGAAGCCTATGTACCGTGTGGCAATCGACCTGTCGACCAGCGCTGCCTCGCTGGTCGAGCCAGCCGATGCGCGGTAGGCCTTCCCACCACTCTTCACAACCCAGCGGGCGCTGACAAAGGCAATTGTCCGCTACACGACGAGCGTCTGTTCGCGGGCGGTGCAGCAGATACGGGGGACAATCAGCCGTTCCCACCAAAACTACGGCCGTTTTTCCCACCACTCTTCCCACCCACCCGGCGTAACGGGCTGGACGTCCAGGTTACGCCTCCGCTTGTGGTTTCAACTACTTGGCACTGCCCGTTACGGCCCCAAACGGCGATTTTCGTTTTCCCAAGCTGAATGTCGCCGGTTCGAACCCGATATCCCGCTCCCTTAACATCGCGATTTCCTACCAGATCTGCGAGCTCCACGAGGGACGCGTTGGTGCCGTCCGGCGCCTCCGGTAACAACCGGGTAACAAACGACGCCGTGTCGCGCTCGGGTGGGAAGGAGGCGCCGCGCGGAGCGTGACCGTCTTGTCGTGGATGCGGCGTAGCGCGAACCGCCCCGTCGCCGGCGGTTGCCCTCGTCAGTGGGCCGACACGGGGACGTCGAAGGTCCCGTCGGTCACGGTGAGCGCCCGCGGGTTGTTGATCGGCGACTGCAGCTCGAAATTGAACGTGCCCTGGGCGCGTGACGTGCTCATGCGGGTGACCTGAACCGAGCCGTTTGGCCCCGTCGTACCAAACGTTCGTGTTCAGCAGATACTCGACGTTCACGGTCACACCATCGATGCTGTACGTCCCCGGCGACGGGACGCCTTGCGGGAAACCATCGCGCCTCACGTGTAGCCGTGAATCCGTCGAGGATTCACCTCCCCGTGTCAGCACACGCACAGAGGTCCCTCGCGCGACGTGGTCATGACGAACCCGGATCATGCGGCGTGCAACCGTGGATGTTGTGGTCCGGCACCGGGTCGCTCTTTGGCGGGATCCGGTGCCGGGACCACGATGTTCCGGCCGCGGCCCTTGGCCGCGTAAAGCATCTGATCCGCGGATTCGATCAGTTGTTCTTTCGTGACAGCCCACGAGGTCGCTCCCGCGATCCCGAACGACGCCGTGACATTCAGGTTCGAAGCCCCCCACGCGATGCGACACGCAGCGATCCGCTGCCGAGCTCGCTCTGCCCAGTTGATCGCCTCGCCGATTGTGGTGTCCGACAAGATGGCGGCGAACTCTTCGCCGCCG
>DATMZL010000196.1:0-8517 GCA_035607075.1 Polyangia bacterium | reverse complement strand
TCTCTTCTGCCGTGGCGGGAGAGGGGGCGGCGGTTTAGCCGTCGCGCCGTCTTCGGGCCAGGAGTGCTTCGGGTAGCGGCGCGAGAGCTGGCGGCGCAGCGTCGGGTAGTGCTGGGTCCAGAAGTTTTCGAGATCGCGCGTCACCTGAACGGCGCGTCCGTTGGGCGCGAGCAGGTGCACGGTCAGCGCGATGCGCCCAGGTCCCAGGCCGGGCACCGCGCGCGTGCCGAAGAAATCCTGCAGGCGCGATTCGATCCAGGGCGTGTCGCCGGCGTCGTAGTGAACGGGCACGCTGCGGCCGCTCGCCAGCGTGATGCGTTCGGGGGCCGCGGCGTGCAGCGCGCGCTGCGCGGCAGGCGGCAACCCGGAGAGCACCAGCGCGGCCGGATCGCCGAGCGCGGCGACGCTGCCGGCGCCCGTGCAGGCGGCGCGCACGAGGCCGGCGAGATCGCCATCGCCGCCGCCAGGCGACGGGAAGGCGTCGGGCATCTGTCGCCTCGCAAAGGCCAGGCGCTGCAGCAGCGCGGGCAGCGCGTCGCCGCCCGGCAGCTTCTCGAGTCCGCGCGCCAGCACGGCGTCCGCGAGCAGTCGGCCCGTCTCCTCGTCGAGCGGAGCGGGCGCGGCGCTCTCCTCGAGCATCAGCGCCCCGTAGCGAAGGCCTGTCGTCCGTTCGACGCGCAGTGTGCGCTCATCGAACACGCGCCGGTCGACCTCCTCGATCCGATCGGCAAACAGATCGAGCAACCACTCCGGCTCGATCGCCGATCCGAGGCGCACCTCGACGCCACCGCCGCGCGGCCCTTTGCCTGCGCGCGCGTGGCTGCGCTCCTCGGCGTCGACGGCGACCAGCCAGTCGCCGTTGGCTTCGTACCCGAGCTCCGCGGATCCGCCCGCCGCGAGCACGACGGCCCGGCCGCGCGGTTCGCGCCGCCGCGCGACGCGGTCGGGAAACGCCGACAGGATCGCGAGTCGCAACGCGTGGTCATTCGCTCCGCGGATGTCACCGCCAACGAGCGCCCGGCGCGCGCGGTCGACCTCCTCGGTCGCGCGGCGGTCCAGCTCCAGGCGGCGGAGCACGTCGGGGCGGAAGCGCGCCTCCGCCGCTTGCTGGAACAGGTCGACGAGATCCAGCACGTCGGCGCCGCGATCGGACGGCGCGCCGGGCGGGCCGCCGCCGAACGACGCGCGCGCGCCCAGACGGATGTCGCGCTCTGCGATCAGCGTCGCGGCGAGGCTGGCCGCCGCGCCCACGCCGCGCGTCTCGCCTTCGACGACAAGCCGCGCCAGCCGCGGGTGGACCGGCAGTCGCGACATGCGCCGGCCGACGTCGGTCAGGCGGCCGTCTCGATCGACAGCGCCGAGGCGAGCGAGCAGCTCGCGCGCCGCGCCCCACGCCGCAGCGGGCGGCGGGTCCAGCCACGCGAGGTTGTCCGCATCGCCCACGCCCAGCGTCGCCAGCACCAGCGCGACCTCGGTCAGATCGGCGCGCGCGATCTCGGGCTCGGTCTCGGACGGGCGTTGTTCGAAGTCGTGCCGCGTGTAGAGGCGCAGCGCCCGTCCCGGCCGCGTCCGGCCGGCGCGTCCCGCCCGTTGCGTCGCCGCGGCTCGGCTGATCCGGGCGACGGCCAGCGTCGGCAAACCGGTCCAGGGCGAGTGCGCCGCCATCCGCGCCAGGCCGGAGTCGATCACGGCCGTCACACCTTCGATCGTCACCGACGATTCGGCGACGTTGGTCGACAGGATGATCTTCCGGCGGTCGCCGGGTCGCACGGCGCGCGCCTGGTCTTCCAGAGGCATCTCGCCGTGAAGGGGCAGCACCGCGAACGCGCCGATGCCGGGCGTCTCCGCCAGCGCCGCCTGCGCCCGCTTGATCTCGCCGGCCCCCGGCAGAAACACCAGCACGTCGCCGTCCTTGTCGTCGCGCAGCACGCGGCGCACGGCGCCCGCGACCTGCGCCGCCAGCGGCCGATCGTCGGGCGCGGGCAGGTATTCGATCGCGACGTCGAACATCCGCCCCTCGCTGCGGACCACCGCGCCGCCCAGGAAATCGGCGATCGGATCGGCGTCGAACGTCGCCGACATCGCGACGACCGCCAGGTCCGGGCGATCGCCGTCGCGCAGCCGCCGCAGCCAGGCGAGGGCGAGATCGGTGGCGACGTGGCGCTCGTGCAGCTCGTCGAGCACAACCGCTCCGACGCCGGGCAGCCGCGGCGCCGCCAGCAGCCGCCGGACGAACAGTCCCTCGGTCATGAAGCGGAGGCGCGTCTTCGGCCCCACCGCCTCGTCGAACCGCACCGAGTAGCCCACAGTCTCGCCGACGCGCTCGCCCAGCTCGTTCGCGACCCGCGTCGCGGCCAGGCGCGCGGGCAGCCGGCGCGGCTCCAGCACCCAGATCTCGCCGCCGCCCGCGCCGCCGTCGAGCAGCGCACGCGGAACACGCGTCGTCTTGCCTGCGCCGGGCGGCGCCTCGATGACCGCGGCCCCGCGCGCGGCGACCGCCTCCGCGATGGCGGGCAGGCACTCGTCGATCGGCAGGGGCTGACCCGGTTGCAAGGTGGGTACAATGCCTGCGTGCCGGCCGCGATTGAAGTCCACGAACTGAGCTTCAGCTACCCCCACGCCCCCGAGCCCGTGCTGCACAGCCTGTCGTTCGCGCTGCCCGCCGGGGCGCGCTGCCTGCTGCTCGGCGCCAACGGCGCGGGCAAGAGCACGCTGCTCCGGCTGATCGCGGGCCGCCACATGCTGAGCCACGACGTCGTGCGCGTGCTCGGCCGTCCCGCCTTCCACGACGCGAGCCTGTCCGCCGACGTCGCGTTTCTAGGCGGTCCGTTCCCGTTCTCGGCCGACATCAGCGTGCGCGACATCCTCGCGGCCCGTCCCGGCGTCGACCCGAAACGCCGGACGCAGGTGCTGGCCATGCTGGACGTGGACCCGGGCTGGCGCATGCACCAGGTCTCCGACGGCCAGCGCCGCCGCGTCCAGCTGCTCCTGGACCTCGAGCGGACGCTGCGCGTGATCCTCCTCGACGAGGTGACGGCCGAGCTGGACGTTCTGGCGCGCGCCGACCTGCTTCGATTCCTGCGCGAGGAGAGCCGCGATCGCGGCGTCGCCATCGTCTACGCCAGCCACGTCCTCGACGGGCTCGAGGACTTCGCGACCGACGTCGCCTTCCTCTCCCGGGGACGGCTGCGCTGCTTCGCGCCGATCGGCGAGGTGCTTGCGAAGGCGCCGCCCGGGCCGACGGGCTCGGTTCTCCACAGGCTATGCGAGGCCTGGATGCGCGAAGACCGCGAAAATCCGCGATGATCCACCCTCCGATTCAGCTGGGAACCTGGGAGGGTTCCCAGACCCTCCCGCGATGGTCCGCACCGAGCAAAGCTCGGCGGCTCCCCACGCGCCGAATTCGTGAAACACCGGGGCCCAATCCGGTAATCTCCGACTCGTGGACATCACGCCGGACCATGTTCGCGCCGCGCTGTTCTACGTGATCGCGTTCGTCATCTCGGTCGCGGTGCACGAGTTCGGGCACGCGTTCGTCGCCGATCGGCTGGGCGACCGGATCCCGCGCTTGCAGGGGCGGCTGACGCTGTCGCCGATGGCGCACATCGATCCGATCGGAACGCTGGCGGTGCCGCTGCTGGGCGTGCTGGCGGGCTTGCCGCTGTTCGCCTGGGGAAAGCCGGTGCAGACCAACCCGGCGAACTACACGCGGCGCTTCTCGATGCGGACCGGCAGCATGCTGGTCGCGGCGGCGGGCCCGTTCATGAACCTCGTCCTCGCCCTGGTCGGATCGATCGCGATCGTCGTGCTCACGAAGGCGGGGGTGCTGTCGCCCAAGCTGCAGCTCGCGCTCTTCGGGTACATCGTGCTCTTGAACATCGCGCTCATGTTCTTCAACTTGCTCCCCCTCGGGCCGCTCGACGGCGCGGCGGTGCTCGCGGGCCTCTTGCCACCGTCGCTGGAACGGATCAACGAGCTCAATCGCAAGTACGGCATGCTGGTGCTGCTGCTTCTGTTTCTGTCGCCGTCGATGGGCCTGCCCGGGCTCAGCTTCGTCATGCGGCCCGTTGGTGCGCTGGTCTCTTTCTGGATGCGCGTGATGGGTCTGGGGGTCGCGTGAGCGCCGACGGGGGGAACACCGCGTATCGCGTCGCGCTGCCCGAGTTCGAGGGCCCGCTCGATCTGCTGCTGCACCTGTGCAAGACGCACGAGATCGACATCGTGAACATTCCGATCGCGTTCATCACCCGGAAGTATCTGGAGTACCTCGAGGTGATGCAGTCGATGTCGGTCGACGTCGCGGCGGATTACCTGGTGATGGCGGCGACGCTGGCTTATCTCAAGTCGCGTGAGCTGGTCCCGACGCCGGAGCCGCTCGACACCACGGGCGAGGACGGCGGCATCGAGCTGGACCCACGCGAGGAGTTGATCCGGCGGCTGCTCGAATATCAGAAGTACAAGAACGCGGCGGAGCAGCTGGGCGGTCGCCCGATCGAGGGCCGCACGGTGTTTCCGCGCGGCGTCCCGATCGACAAGGACGACCCGTCGGGCCGCCCGTTCGGCGAGCACTCGGTCTGGAAGCTGATCGAGGCGTTCGGCAAGATTCTGGAAAAAACCGGAAAGCCGACGACCCATGACGTCGTCGTCGATCGCGTCTCGATCGGCACGCGGATCGGCCAGCTCGCCGAACGTCTGCGTGCCGGGGGCGGATCGTTCCGGTTCGACGCCTGCTTCGATCTGACGCTGCCTGAGGTCGAGCTGCGCAATCAGGTGGTCGTCACGCTCCTGGCGATCCTTGAGTTGGCACGTCTCAAGGCCGTCCGCGTCTTGCAGTCACCCACCGACGACACACTGTTCATCACCCAGGTCAGCGAATCGGCGCTGGAAACCGCGCGCCACCTGACCATCACGTCGGTCATCGGTGAGGCTGATAATGAGGAAAAGCATGAAGAAACATAAGGGCCCCAAGGCAGCACCTGCTACCGACGCAGCGGCGAAACCCAGCGAACCAGATCCCGGCGAAGCAGATCCCGGCGAAGCAGATCCCAGCGAAGAGCCGACCAATCCGAACCACGGGGCCACCGCGGAGGCGTTGGGTGAAACGCTGGCGGACTCCGAATTCGACGACGAGGACACGGCCGTCACCGCCGCGCCCGTCGAGTTGTTGCGGAGCGCGGTGCGCCCCGACGACTGGGACGGCCCGACGACCGAGGCCGCCGCTGCGGAGCTGGCTGCGCTCGCGGCTGCGTCCACCGAGGCGGGCGGCGACGCCGATGCCCAGGCCGAGTTGCCGGTGTCCGCGCCGGGCCACCTGGAGAGCGTGCTCGAGAGCCTGCTGTTCGCGAGCGATCGCCCGCTGACCGTCAACGAGTTGAAGAAGCTGGTCGGAGAGCGCGCGGGCGGGAAGGTCAGTGACGCGCTGGAGGCGCTGCGCGCGCGCCGCGACCTGGAGAGCAGCGGCATCCAGGTCATCGAGGTCGCGGGCGGCTGGCACCTGCGCACGCGCTCCGACAATCAGGCGTGGGTTTCGCGCCTGGTCGCGGGCAGGCCGCAGCGGCTGACGCGCGCGATGCTGGAGACGCTGTCCATCGTCGCGTACCGGCAGCCGATCACCCGCCCGGAGATCGACGACGTGCGCGGCGTGGACTGCGGTCCGGTGCTGAAGACGTTGCTCGATCGCGGGCTGGTGCGGATGATCGGCAAGAAGGAGGAGGTGGGGCGGCCGATCCTCTACGGGACGACGCCGGAGTTCCTGCGCATCTTCAGCCTGAAGGATCTGGCCGAGCTGCCGACGCTGCGCGAGTTCCACGAGCTCAACGCGGACGACATGGCGAAGGTCGACGCTGCGGCGCCGCTGGCGGCGGACGCGAAGGCCGAAGCGAGCAAGCCGGTGCCCACGGCGCCGCGCGAGCTGGATCCGGAAGAGGACGACGAGCTGCTGACCGAGCTCGAACGCGCCGCTGCGTCGGCGGCCAGGGCGGCCGACGCGACCGAAGTGACCACCGCGCCCCCACCGGCTGCTGAAGAAACGCCGCCGCAGCAAACGACGGAATAGCGGCGCGTGCGCCTGCAGAAATTCCTGGCGCAGGCCGGGGTGTCATCGCGGCGGAAGGCCGAAGCGCTGATTGCGTCGGGGGCGGTGCGTGTCAACGGCGAGCCGGTCACGACGCTGGGAACCAGCGTCAACGCCGCGCGCGATCGCGTCGAGGTGAACAGCCGCCGCGTCTTTCCGGAGACGCCGATCTACCGGCTGCTGCTGAAGCCGCGCGCCTGCCTCGCGACCCTGACGGCGAGCGGTGATCGGCCGACGCTGGCGCGCTACGTGCGCGACGCGGAGCCCGGGCTGCAGGTGGTCGCGCCGCTCGATTTTCCCGCCGAGGGCGTCATGTTGCTGACCACCGACGGCGAGCTGGCGCAGGCGATCTCGAAGAAGTCGCGCGTGCCGATGACCTACCACATCAAGATGCAGGGGCTGGTCAACGACGACGCGCTCACGCGGCTCGCGCGCGGCTGGCGCTGGGAAGGGCGTCCGGTGAAGCCGGTGACGGTCGATCGACTCGCGAAGACGGAGCGTAACTCCTGGATCGAGATGGTGGTGCCGGAGTCGCGCCCGCGCGCGCTCAAGGCGGCCGGCGATCTGATCCGTCATTCGGTCCTGAAGCTCTCGCGCACGCGGATGGGCGGCCTGTCTTTCGAAGGCCTGAAGATGGGGGAGTGGCGCGATCTGACGAAAGCCGAAATCGGCGACCTGCGCCGACGCGCCGGCCTCGCCTGATCCTGGAACCTTGCGTCGCGTCGAAGCGCGTCGGTCGTGAGTCCGCGCTCACGCCGGAGGTTTCGCGTGTGATAGAACCGCGTCCGTGGCTGACCGAAAAGTCGCGAAAATTTCCCGCGCGTTGATCTCGGTTTCGGACAAGACGGGCGTCGTCGAGCTGGCGCAGGCCCTCTCGGCCGCCGGGCTCGAGGTTCTGTCGACGGGTGGGACGGCGCGGACGCTCGCCGCGGCGGGCGTGCCGGTGCGCGAGGTCGGCGATTTCACGGGCGCGCCCGAGATCCTCGACGGGCGCGTGAAGACGCTGCACCCGCGCATCCACGGTGGCATTCTCGGCCGGTCCACCCCCGCGCACCGCAAGGAGATGCAGGCGGCCGGCATCGTCCCGATCGATCTGGTGGTCGTGAACCTGTACCCGTTCCGCGAGACGGTCGCGCGCGGAGCGCCGTTCGATGAGATCATCGAGAACATCGACATCGGCGGGCCGACGATGATCCGGTCGGCGGCGAAGAATCACGAGCGCGTCGCGGTCGTCGTCGATCCCGCGGACTACGCCGTCGTGCTCGCGGAGATCGACGCGACCGGTGAGATCTCCGAGGGGACGCGTTTCCGCCTGGCGCGCAAGGCGTTCGCGCACACCGCCGCCTACGACGGCGCGATCGCGTCGCACCTGGGCCGCTTCGCCACGCACGACGCGGCGCCCGCCGATTTTCCCGAGACGCTGCACGTGAGCGGGTCGCTCGCGCGCGCCCTGCGCTACGGCGAGAACCCGCATCAGAAGGCGGCGTTCTACGCGCTCGACAGCGCGGTGGTCGGGCCGTCGCTGGCGCGGGCCAAGGTGCTGCAGGGCAAGGAGCTCAGCTACAACAACCTGCTGGATCTGGATGCGGCGCTGCGGATCTGCGCCGAGTTCGCGGCGCCCGCGGCGACCATCGTCAAGCACAACAACCCGTGCGGTGCCGCGATCTCCGACAAGGGCGTCGCGGACGCGTACCGGCGCGCACGAGAGACGGATCCGGTGTCGGCGTTCGGCGGCATCGTCGCCGTCAACCGTCCCGTCGACAGCGAATTGGCGCGCGAGCTGAAGGAGACCTTCCTGGAGTGCGTGATCGCGCCGGCGTTCGACGCGGACGCGCTGCCTATCCTCGCTGCGAGCAAGAACTTGCGCTTGCTCGTCTGTGAAATCGCGCCGGAGGGCGCGGGCGCGTTCGAGCTGCGCAGCGTCGCGGGCGGTTTCCTGGTGCAGACGCGCGATCTCGACACCGCGGCGGCCGCGGCCGCGAAGGTCGTGTCCAAACGTCCGCCGACGCCCGACGAGCTGCGCGATCTCGATTTCGCCTGGCGGGTGTGCAAGCACGTCAAGTCGAACGCGATCGTGTTCGCGGCGGGCGGCCGCACGCTGGGGATCGGCGCCGGCCAGATGTCGCGCGTCGACTCGGTGCGGATCGCGGTGTCGAAGGCGCGCGCGCCGCTGGC
This sequence comes from Polyangia bacterium, assembly GCA_035607075.1. Lineage (GTDB taxonomy): Bacteria > Myxococcota_A > Polyangia > Fen-1088 > Fen-1088 > JADGRB01. Next base: position 269 of record DATMZL010000196.1, on the reverse strand, counting down.
GGGATCGGTGGTCGCGTCGGACGCGTTCTTCCCGTTCCGCGACAGCGTCGACGAGGCGGCCAAGGCAGGCGCCGCCGCCGTGATCCAGCCGGGCGGCTCGGTGCGCGACGCCGAGTCGATCGCGGCCGCCGACGAGCACGGCCTGGCGATGGTCGTGACCGGCGAGCGCCACTTCCGCCACTAGGGATTCTTGAGCGCCACGGCGGCACCGAGACCGTGGCGCCGCCGGCTGCGGCGGGGGGCCGCGGGGCTCGGACTGGTCGTCGTCG
>DATMZL010000233.1:0-4058 GCA_035607075.1 Polyangia bacterium | reverse complement strand
CGACGACGCCACCACCGGCCCGGGCCGCGACGCCCACGAATCCAGCTGCGTGATCGCCGCCGTTCAGCTGCCGTGGACGACGAAGCTGTCCACGCCGGCGCCCCTGGAGATCGTCGCGACCGCCGACGCCGTCGCCGTCATCAACCGACAGGCGAAGCAGGCGGACGTCCGCACCTACGCCCGCGACGGCACCGTCATCTCCGGGTATCAGTTCGCGGCCGAGGCGCAGGTCCTTCCCTACGACGCCCATCGCTTCCTGCTGGTGGCGCGGGGTACGAACGACGACTTTGTCGCGACGACCATCGATCCCGATCTGCAGGGCAGTACGCGCCTCGCCACCACGAGCGCCGACGCGACCGAGCGCCTCCTGCGCGCGATAGCGCTTTCACCCTCCACCGTCGTCGCCGTCACCGACGCGCGCTTCATCAACCTCGGCATCGGCGGCTTCGTCGCCTGGTCGAGCGTGCTGGACCAGACTGAACGCGACGCGCTGAAGACGGGCCGGATCTACGGAATGGCGGCGCGCTCCGATCGCGTGATGCTGGCCTGGGGCGCCAGCACGATGCTTCGCCTGGCGGTCATCAGCGCCGGCGGCGACCTGATCGCGCGCGCCGCGGACGCGAGCTTCTTCGGCGACATGGGCGGCGGCTACACGGCGACGGCGATGCCTTTCGACAGCGGCTTGCTGCTGTTCGACGGCAACCCGGTCCGCATGACACAGATCGGATTCGATCTTTCGCGGCAGTCGCTGGGTGAAAACACGCAGCTCGAGACGTTCTACCGGACCACGCCCCAGGTCGCGCCGATGGTCTTCCAGGGACGGCTGCTCGCCTTCTGGCTGACGGTCTTTCCCGCGACCGACAACTCGCAAGGATCCACGACCCATCAACTGTACGGGTGCGAGGTGGACCCCGCCGCGCCCGCGACTTGCGTGAGGACCGCGCTGATCGCCGAGACCGGCCTCGGCGGATACGGCATCGCGCAGCAGCCCGTCGCGGCGGCGGCGTTCGTGGGTGGGACCACGTTCGCTGTCGCGCACACCGACGCCGACGGCAGCAGCTGGCTGCGGATCGCCAACCTCGGGTGCGCGGTTACGCCGCCCGCGCCCTGACGGCGAATCTCGCACGCGAGAGAGAGCAAGATGGGAACCCTGGGAGGGTTCCTAAACCCTCCCGCGATGGTACGGGGCGAGCAAAGCTCGCCCGCTCCCCACGCGATCAACCGGCGCGCAGGAGCCGCAGGGGCGGCGTGATCGCGCCGGGCTGGATGCGTCGTTCGATCTCGAGCAGCCGGTGCGCGACCTCCGCCGCGTGATCGGGCCGGCGCGCGGGCGTCTTCGAGAGCATCGACAGGATCAGGTCCTCGAGGCGGGTCGGCATGTCGCCGATCAGATGTGAAGGCGCGATCGGATCGCGCTTCAACTGCCGCTCGGCGATCTCGCTCGACGAGTCGCCGCGAAACGGCGGCCGCCCTGTGACCAGCTCGTAGAGCAGGCAACCGAGCGAATAGATGTCGGCACGGTGATCGACGGACGCGCCGCAGATCTGCTCCGGCGCTGCGTACTCCATCGTCCCCACGCACAGATCCGCGCCCTTGACCGAATTCGCCGGACACGCGAGCCCGAAGTCGAACAGCGTCGTGCGACCGTCACCGCGCAGAAAGACGTTGGCGGGCTTCACGTCGCGGTGGACCAGGTCGAGCTGGTGCAGGTGATCCAGCGCGGCGCACAGCTGGCGAACGATCGAAAACGCTTCGACCAGATGGCCGCCGCCTGCCGCGGGGAACAGCGAGCGCGCCTGCCCAGGGGCGCGGTCCTGGAGCGCGCACGCGGGCGCGGTCGGGCGCTCGTCGGTGGCCTGGCGCCGCTCGGCGTTGCCCCGCGTCTCCGGCCAGTACCAGGACAGCTCCTCGGCGAGCGTACGTCCTTCCAGCAGCTCGAGCGCGATCCAGGGGCCGCTGCGCTGCACGCCGTAGCCGAGCAACCGGACGATCCCGGGATGGCGCACCTTCGACAGCGTGACGATCTCGCGCCCGATGGCGGCCGCGTCGGCTTCGCGCGACGACCGCACCGTTTTTATCGCGACCGGCGGGGCGCCGACGCGGATGTCCTCGGCGCGAAAGATCACACCCATCCCGCCCTCGGCGATGCGCTCGACCGCCCGGTAGACGCCGAAGCAGATCGGCAGCTGCGGCCCTGGGTCGTCGGCAGGCGGGTTCGAGGCGGTGGGGGACACGCAACCACCTTCAGCAACGGCGGTGCCAAGCGCGAACCGGCCTGTTTGCGTTTCTAGAAGATCGGAATTGGACGATCTGTCCGATCGTGGGCTGCACACATTGCGCCGACGACCCGGCTTGGGGCGCGCAGACCCGCGTCGGCGAACGGTCTTGCGGCGGGCACGTTCGTTGCTGGAGTCCGTCAGCCATGACCGTCATGACGATGACAGACCTGGAGACGCTCCCCGAGGTTCGCGGCTGGCGGCTCGTCGCGCCGGGCCAGACGGCTGAGAGGCTCTCGCCACGCGAGCGCCAGATCCTCGACCTCATCACCAGCGGGCGCACGCAGAAAGAGGTCGCGTTCGATCTGGGCCTCAGCGATGCGACGGTCCGCGTGCTGTATTCGCGCGCGATGCGGAAGCTGGGGCGGCGTCGAAGCCGTCCCCGAGAATCGCGCGCGTGAAGCTGTTCGGCTCGACCGCCGCGACGTGGGGGGCGCGGCGGGTCGGTGCGTTTGACAAATCCGACGGTCCGTCGGAAAAAACCTTCGGGAGCGGCAGTTTGACGAACTCGAACGGCGACGCGGGCGGCTCGACTTCGGCCCGGTCCGCGTTCGCAGCGGGCGATCTGCTCGCCTCGCGCTACAAGATCGTGCGGCTGATCGGCAGCGGCGGCACCGGCGAGGTGTACGAGGCGCTCGACACCGCGCTGGGCGTTTCGGTCGCGCTCAAGTCGCTCAAGCCCAGCGTCGCGGGCAGCGCGATCCAGCTGGAGCGTTTCCGGCGCGAGATCCAGAACGCGCGCAAGGTCACCCACTTCAACGTCTGCCGCATCTTCGACATGGGCATCCAGAACGGGTCGGGGCGCGATCGCTTCTTTCTGACGATGGAGCTGCTCACCGGCCCCACCCTGGCCGATCGGATCGCCGACGGGAACGCTTACACGCCGGAGGAGGCGCTGCCGATCGTCGCCCAGATCGCCGACGGGCTGGACGCTGCCCACGCCGCCGGGGTGGTCCACCGCGATCTCAAGCCCGGCAACATCATGCTGCTGTCGCCGCCGACGGGTCGGGTCGCGCAGCGCGCCGTGATCACCGACTTCGGGCTGGCCCTGTCGGAAGAGCAGTCGGACATGCGCCTGACCGAGAGCGACGAGCTGGTCGGAACGCCCGAGTACATGGCGCCCGAACAGGCTGAGCCCGGGCCCGCTACGCCCGCGACCGACATCTACGCGCTCGGTCTGATCCTGTACGAGATGCTGAGCAAGCGGCGGCCGTTCGAATCGGCGGGCACCGCGCTCGCGACCGTGCTCGTTCGCCGGCGCGAGCCCCCACGCCCCCTGCGTGAGGTCGCGCCCGGCGTGCCCGCCGCCTGGGAGGCCGCGATTCATCGCTGCCTGGAACGCGATCCGGCCCGGCGGTTCGCGAGCGCCGGCGCGGTCATCGCCGCGCTCGGCGACGGTCGGCTGCCGAATCCGACGTCAGGTTCTGAAAGCGGGACTGGATTCTTCGGTCGGCTCACACGTAAGCTGCGCTAGCTGCGCAGCAACTGCGCAACGCGTCGCCGGAATCTGAATGCCAGCACCTACCGTCCACGAATCCAAGTTCGCAAACGATCCGTCGCGCAGCGGCGGAGGCGCGCTGCACCTCGCGGTGATGGCGCCCAACTTGTTCGAGACGCACGCGCTGCCCGTCGGAGGCACAGTCAGCGTCGGGCGCGACGACACCGCCGACGTGCGCATCACCGACGAGCTCGCATCGCGCCTGCACGCGCGTTTTCACATCGAGGCCGGCGGCGCGCTCGCCGTCGAGGATCTGCAGAGCTCGAACGGGACTTTCTTGCGCG
>DATMZL010001693.1:0-3530 GCA_035607075.1 Polyangia bacterium | reverse complement strand
CACGCACGGGAACCTCGTCCGCGGCGCGCTCGTGTACGGCATCGGCCTTCCGTACGGCTGGATCCAGAACGCACCGGAGGCCGTGACCGGGCCCGACGGCTGGGCGACGATCCAGTTCCTCCCGACCCGCCTGATGCCTCTGCACCGGGCTGCGGTCGTCTTCTTCGTGCGCGCCCGCAAGCCGGGTGACAACCTGCTCGCCGGCGTGACCGCCCGCCGCCTCGTTCAGGTCCGCATCGGGTAGGGCGCTAGACTGCCCCCTGCAACGCGGGGGTAGCTCAGTTGGTAGAGCATCAGCTTCCCAAGCTGAGGGTCGCGGGTTCGAGCCCCGTCCCCCGCTCACAGAAAGCCCCGGAAATCCGGGGCTTTTTCCTTGGACGGGCCGCCGCTGTCGCGGAGGTGGAGCGCGCGGGAGCTGGTTGAGCCCCCGCCCTGTGTGCGGGGGCTCAACCGGTCAAGCGATCAGGTTCTAGTCGCCTCTACTGCTGTACGAACGTGCAGGAGCCGCCGATTCCGGACGGAGTCGAGATCGGGTAGAAGCGCAACTGCGCAAGGCGAAGCCCCTGGTTGTCGAACTCCTAGAAGTAGTCCTTGTTGGAGTCTGCGAACAACGCCTCCTTCTGGCCACTCGTGTTGCAAACGTTCAGGAGCGCCTGGCTGACGTTGGTGAACTTCGAAGGACTGACCTTGCTGAAATTGATCACCATCAAGCCGGTGGCGCAGAAGGTGTCGCCGGTCGTCTTGTCGGTGAAGCAGCTGAACATATCCGCCGAGCCCTTCCCCGCAAGGGCCCGAGCGTACACCGCATAGACGAAGTCCTCGCAGGTCGTGTTCGTGCCGCCGCACGGGTTGGGCAGCTGGAACTGCGCCGGAGGATCGTTGATGCAGTCGTCCTGCAGAACGCTGAACGGCCCCATCGTCAGGCCGATCTTGCAGTTCCCTTGAAGCGGCACGAAGATGTTGTTCTTCGTGTTGCCGTTATAGCCCTGACCCCCGTTGACGCCGTGGATGTTCAGGGTGAAGTGCGGCCCGCTGGGTGCACCGTTCCCGGACGTCCCCGCCGTGGCGACGAGAACACCGACCGTCAGAACACCAGCGCCGAGCAGCGCCGCAAACAGCGCCAGGTATCGCTTCCTAGGCATTCATCCCCCCATCTTGTGTTGTGAACTGGACTGGACGAGCTGAGCAAAACACAGTTTCGTCGGTCTACCGGATGCTCCTTCGTAGACACGACTGACGGCTCACCACTCGCGTATAAAGACCCCCTCCCGTCGGTTACGTGCTCGGGCCGCGATCCTACGACCGATCCGGTCCAACGGCAAGCAACTCCTTGGCCGCCCGGTTATTCGTTGGTGACGGTCCGACCAAATAGCGACATTCCGCCCCTCTCCGCGGGCGACGTCATGCGCGGCGTGGGGCAGGACCGGGACCTGCGAGCGCGAACCGATCCAGATAACAGACGAGACGAGAATTGAACGGCAGCTCGACCGTGCGCTGGCCCGTGCCAAGACGGTGCGCGGGGCAGCGATCGTGATCGCCGCGGTGTCGACCTCCATCACGGTCGCGGCGGGCTGCCTGATGACGGTCGCCGACAAGGACAACTTTCCATCGATCGGATCCGGGCTCTGGTGGGCCGTGCAGACGGTCACGACCGTCGGATACGGGGACCATGTCCCTGCGACCGACGCCGGGCGGATCGTCGCTGCGCTCGTCATGCTGGCCGGGATCGGCTTCCTGACGGTCATCACCGCCGCCATCACCAGCTCGTTCGTGTCGCGATCGCGCCTCGAGCAGAACCTCTCCGTGCCTCCCGACCGTGCGGCGGACGAGCTTCGGCAGATCAACGGTCGGCTCGAGCGGATCGAAGCCGCACTGTCCGGACAGGACCCGAGCTTGCCTGCGCGTTGAAGGTTCGGGCCGTTTATAGGGCGCTAGGCCGGTTCCGAGGCTGAGGGTCGCGGCTTCGAGCCCCGTCCACCGCTTCGGATTTCTTGTCACGCGGGTGACCCTCTCGTAGACTCGCCCGATGCGGAGGATTGGCAGGGTCCTCGCGCTCGGTGGTCTCGTGGCCGTATGTGCCGCCGGGGCGTCTGCGGGCACGACGACGTCCTGGAGCCGGGTGACCGACCCTGGTGCGCGGAACATCGATCAGGTCGGCCTCGCGCGCACGGGAGACGGTGTGCTGCACGTGGTCTGGCGACGTCAGGCCGGCACGGAGGAGAGCGTCCGGCACGCGGCCATTCAACGAAACGGCACCGTCGGCGCGCCGACGACCGCCGTCGGCGGCGTGCGAGGGCTGAGCGATCCGGATCTCGTGCTGAACACGGACGGCGGTCTGCTCCTGTTCTTCGGCGCCATCACTCCGAGTCCGGGCGGGGTGCGGATGTCGTCGTCTTCCGCGGCGGCCGCGAACTGGACCGGCCCCGGAAAGGTCTCGTTCGACGCGCAGGGCGGCAGCCCGGGCGCCACCGTCCAGAAGAACGGGACGCCGATCTTCGCGTGGGCGGCCGGCACGAACACGTACTACAAGGTCGGGACCGACGCGGGCCAGAAGGACGGCTTCCTCGGTCCTTCGCCGAAATGCTGCTTCTACGAACCTGAGGTCGCCGTCGACGATGCGAGCGGCGCGGCCTTCGTCGCCTACCACTCGAACGTCAGCGGCGCGCCCGGCGTGTTCGTGCGGCAGATCCTGCCGAGCCTGGGCACACCGCAGCTCGCGCCGGGGGCGCTCACCAACGGCAACTTCATTCCGCCGGACCACCGGATCCCGCTGGTGGGGCGGCAGGGCGGCGGCGTCTTCCTCGCGTACTGCGGCGGCTATCCGACCTGCAAGGACGTGCGTCTCTGGCGCGTCGGTGGGAGCGCGCTCGTCGTCAGCAAGGGCGGAAAGGACGTCGAGAACGTGAATCTCGCCCGTGGGCCGGAAGGCCGGCTGTGGGTCATGTGGGAGGACTCCAGCCAGCTGTACGCGGCGCGCACGAACCGCTCTGCGAACAAGGTCGGCGCGATCGTGCGGGTCGCCCCGCCTCCGGGCACGAGCACGCTGTGGGACGACTTCGGCGAGGGCTCGCTCGGCCCGCTCGACCTGCTCGCACACGTCTCAGTGGGCAGTGCGATCGCGACCTGGCACCGCCAGGTCCTGCCGGGGCTGAGCTTCTCGTGTGCGGCCCGCGCGAAGACCGTGCGCTGCCTCGTGGCCGACGCCGGCGATCCGGTGTCGGGTGCGGCCGTCAAGATCGGCGGCAAGCAGTTGAAGACCGGAGCTCAAGGCACCGTCTCCGCGAAGCTCCAGACCGGAACGTTCGCCGCGGTCGTCTCCAAGGCGGGCTATACCGGCGCCACGGCGCGCGTCAGGGTGCGGTAGCTCCCCTCCCGCGCACGCGGGCCAATTCTCGTAGCTTTCGCTCCGACCATGGTCTCTGCACTGTTCTTCTCCCTGGACAGCTGGCAGCTCGGGCTCGTCGTCTTTGCCATCGTCGGGGGCGCGTCCCTGATCGGCGTCCTCGTCGGTCGCCACCTCAGGGGGCACC
>DATMZL010001000.1:0-2732 GCA_035607075.1 Polyangia bacterium | reverse complement strand
CAGCTTGTCCGCGTAGCCGGCACGGTCCACCTGCGGCACCCGCGACAGCGCCAGCGCGCCGGCGGGCACGTCGCGCGTCACCGTCGACCCCGCGCCGATCACGGCGCGCTTGCCCACGCGCACCGGCGCGATCAGCTGCGTGTCCGAGCCGATGAACGCGCCGTCCTCGATGACGGTCTGGAACTTCTTGTAGCCGTCGTAGTTGCACGTGATCGTCCCGGCGCCGACGTTCACCTTCTCGCCGATCGTCGTGTCGCCCAGGTAGGTGAGGTGGTTGGCCTTGCTCCCGCGACCGATCACGGTCTTCTTGGTCTCGACGAAGTTGCCCACGTGGACGTCGGGGCCCAGCTGCGTGCCTGGACGCATGTGCGCGAACGGCCCGATGATCGCGCCGGGCCCGATCACGGTGTCGGTGGCGATGCTGTACGGGCGAAGCTCGGCGCCCGCGCCGACGTCGGTGTCGGTCAGGATGCAGCCGTCGCCGATCCGGACGCCGTGGCCGATGCGCGTCCGGCCGCGCAGCGAGACGTTGCGCCCCAGCTCCGCGTCGACGCCGATCTCCACGTCCGGTTCGACGACCGTGGATGCCGGATCGCGGAAGGTGACGTGGGCGAGCAGCGCGCGGTTGATGCGCCCGCGCAGCGTCGCCTCGGCCTCGGCGAGCTGCTGGCGGTCGTTGATGCCCGAGACGTCGCCGAAATCTGCCTCGATCGCCGAGACGCCGATGCTTCGCGCGGCGCGCGCGACGACGTCGGTGAGGTAGTACTCGCCCTGCGCGTTGCTGGTGCCGAGGCCCATCACTGCCTCGCGGAAGAAGGCGGCCGGCCCGCAGTAGATGCCGGCGTTGATCTCGGTGATGGCGCGTTCCTCGGGCGACGCGTCCTTCTGTTCGACGACGGCGATCACGTGGCCACGCTCGTCGCGCAAGATGCGGCCGTAGCCGGTGGCGTCGGGCGGCGTGGCGGTGACCAGCGCCAGGCAGTTGTAGCGGCGCGCTGTCCCCACCAGCTCTTCCAGCGTCTCGCGGCGCAGCAGCGGAACATCGCCGTAGAGAACCAGCACGAAGCCGTCCTCCATGCGGGACAGCGCAGGCATCGCCAGGCGCACGGCGTGCCCGGTGCCGCGCTGCTCGGTCTGCTCGACGACGCCGACCGCGCCCGCGCCGAAACGTGCGAGCAGCGCCACCTCGACGGCCTCGCGCTGGTGCCCGAGCACGGCGATCACCGGGTCGGCGCCGAGCGCGCGTGCGAGCTCGACCGGATAGCAGACGAGCGGCCGGCCCAGGAGCTCGTGCAGCACTTTCGCGCGCGAGGAGCGCATCCGCGTCCCCTTTCCCGCGGCGAGCACGATCGCGGCGAGCGGTCCTTTTGCGACAGGGGTGGTCATCGGCGGGGAGTAAAGCACGAGCCCCACCCGTCGCGAAAGACGGGCTACACTCGCAACCCGCCATGGCCGGGTACGTCCTGATCGTCGAAAGCGACGCCGATCTGCAGCGCCAGATCGGATCGGCGTTGCGCGACGCAGGCTTCGATCTGCACGCCGAGGCGGAGGCGGCCTGGGCCAAGCGCAGCGTCGGCACGCGCGTCCCCGACGTGGTCGTCGTCGACACCCGCCTGACCGACGGCGACGGATTCTCGTTCGCCGACGAGCTGCGCCAGTCCGCGGCGACGCGCGCCACCCCGATCGTGTTCGTCGCCAGCACCCACCGCGGCGTCAGCCATCGCAGCGAAGCGCGCCGCCGGTTCGCGCCCGCCGACTACATGCCCACGCCGCTGGACCTGGCGCGGCTGGCGCCCCGCGTGGCGGAGCTGGCGGCCCGAGGATCGGCGGCCGCGGCGGCGGTGCCCATCGACCCGGCCGATCAGATCACGCCGCCGCCGGTTCCGAAGGAGACGCTGCGCGATCCCGCCCAGCAGCGTGAGCGCCGCGACGTCGAACGCAACGCCAAGTCGCTGACCGCCGACGCGGACGACGCCGAGCTGCAGGGGACGCTGAAGCGCACGCCGTTCGCGCGCCTCCTGCAGCGGCTGTACGCGAAGCGCGCGACCGGCTCGCTGCTGTTGCTGCGCGACACCACCAAGAAGATCGTCACGTTCGCCGAGGGCTATCCGGTGTCGGTGCGTTCGAACGTGCTGGGCGAAACCCTGGGCCGCATCCTGCTGGAGAAGAAGCTGATCACCAGCGAGATCCTCGCCGAATCGGTGGGACGCATGCAGAAGGAGAAGCGCCACCAGGGCGAGATCCTCGTCGAGATGGGCGCGCTGTCGCCGTTCAACCTCGAGCGCGCGCTGGTCGAGCAGGTCGAGGCGAAGCTGTTCGAGGTGTTCTCGTGGCCCGACGGCAAGTTCATGTTCAAGACCGGCAACCCGGGCCCGGGCGACGTGCGGATCCTCGAGCGCTCGCCGGCGGGGACGATCCTCGAGGGCATCCGCCTTCACTACGACGAGGCCCGCCAGGACGCCGCTCTCGAGAAGTACGCGCACCAGTACGTCGGCCTGGCGTCGGATCCGCTGCTGCGCCTGCAGGACATCACGTCGGATCCGGTCGAGCTCGCGTTCATCCAGAGCATCGACGGCAGCAAGCAGCTCGAGACGCTGCTCGAGCGCGCCCAGATCCCGCGCGACAAGGCGCGCCTGCTGCTGGTGGCGCTGTCCGAAGCGGGGATGCTCCAGCGCCACGAGGCGACGACCAAGAAGAAGGGCGCCGCCGCGCCCGTCGCGCCGCCGGTCTCG
>DATMZL010000279.1:0-4113 GCA_035607075.1 Polyangia bacterium | reverse complement strand
CGTGCCCGCGACAACGCCCGACGTGCCCGCGTCGCCGCCGAGGCCGCCGGTTCCGCCGTTCGCGCCGCCCGCCCCACCCGCCCCTGTCGCCGCGTCTCGGCTGTCGAACATCACGTCGATGGCCTGGCAGCCGCTGGTGAGCCCTCCGATGTTCACGGTGTGGGTGGCGATCTCCTTCCCGTCGGCCTTCAGCGTCACCAGGATGACGACCGACTTGCCGGACGGATACCCGTGCGGGAACACGACCTCGACGCCGCCCGTGCGCGTGCCCGGTGTGATCGGTAACGCGGTGGTCATGGTCGTCGCGCCGTCGACGGAGACGCCGATGTCGGCCTCGCTCGCCGTGGTGAACCGGCCGAGATCAAGCTGCACGAACACGGTGTTCGGCCGACACGCAGACTGCTTGTCGCACGCGGCCCACGCGAACGCGACCGCGGTGAGCGCCAGCAGGCAAACCGGAGACGCCGTCCTCAACTAGTTTCCCCTGGCGGTGCCGAACGTCGCGTCCGGAAACTGCTCGCCACGCGTCGCGACGAGGATCAGCGTCGTCCCCACGATCACGACCGCCGCGCCCACCGCAACCCAGAACCAGGTCTTGTGCGTGACCGATTGCTTTTCGCCGTTGCTCGCCGCCTGCCTGGACACCATCGGCACGGCCGCGCGCTTCGCGGCCGGCGGCGGCGCAGCGGGCAAGGATGCGGCGGGCGACGGCTGCGGCGCCTGCGGCGGCGTCACCTGTTGCACCGCCGGCGGGGTCGCGGGCGGTGCCTGCCACGGAGGCGCCGCCTGCCCGGGCGCCGGCGGCGGCGGCGCGGGCGGCGACGCCGCGATCAGCTTCTCGAGCGCCGCGGCCCGGCCGCGCGCATCCGCCGCGTTCGGGCCGTCGGGATAGAGGCGGGCGTAACTCCGGTAAAGCTCCAGCGCGCGGGTCCAGTTGCCCGCGAGCCGGAACGATTGCGCGGCGTCGTACAGCAAGACGGGATCGGGCCGAAGCGCGAACGCCGCCTCGTACTTCTCGGCGGCCTCGGCGTAACGGCCGAGGCTGAACGCCGCCGTGGCCTCCTCGAACATGCGCCGGGCATCATTGCTGTCGGCGTCCGGAGCCGCCTCGGCCACCGCCACCGCCACCGCCTCCGGATGAACGGCCAGCACCGCGACCATCACGGCCGCCGACCAGGACCAACCCGGGTGCATGAGCGCGCCCAGCGTAACATCGATCGTGTGGGCGAGGCCGGGCTTTGCCTGGCCGAGCCCGTCGCGGGAGGTTTGGAACCCTTTGAGGGTTCCAACATCGATCGGGATGGTAGATTCACGCCCGCAAAGCATGCCTCCCCGCGTCGTCGAAACCCGCTCGCGCCGCCTGCGCGTCCTCGAAGCCGAACGAGGTGACGCGCCCGACGCGCGCCCGCAGTTCCAGCCGAAGCCGCCCTGGATCCGGATGAAGATGCCGGCGGGCGAGGTGTTCTTCGATCTGAAGAAACGCGTCGCCGAGCTGGGCCTGCACACCGTCTGCGAGAGCGCGTCCTGCCCGAACATCGGCGAGTGCTGGAACCGGCAGTCGCTGACCATCATGATCCTGGGCGGCGTCTGCACCCGTTCCTGTCAGTTCTGCGACGTCCCGACGGGCCGGCCGATGCCGCCCGATCCGAACGAGCCCGAGCACGTCGCGACAATGCTGGGCGAGCTGGGGCTGCGGCATACGGTGATCACGTGCGTCGACCGCGACGACCTGCCCGACGGCGGGGCCGCCCACTGGGCGGCGACGATCCGCGCGGTCAAACGCCGCACTCCGGAGATGGTGCTGGAAGTGCTGACGGGCGACTTCAAGGGCGACACCGGCGCCGTCGACGTCGTGCTCACCGCTGCCCCCGACGTGTTCGCGCACAACCTCGAGACGGTGCCGCGCCTTTCGCGCCAGGTGCGCGTGCAAGCGAGCTACGCGCGGTCGTACGCGATCCTGCGCCACGCGAAAGCGCGCGGCGCGATCACCAAGACGGGCCTCATGCTGGGACTGGGCGAGGAGCTGGACGAACTGCGCGCCGTGTTCGGCGAGCTGCGCGAGATCGGCGTCGACATCCTGACGCTCGGGCAGTACCTGCGCCCGTCGCCGAAGCACCTCGCGGTGGCGCGCTTCGCGACCCCGGACGAGTTCGCGATGCTCAAGCAGGAGGCGCTGGCGATGGGCTTCCCGCACGTCGAGTCGGGACCGATGGTCCGCTCCAGCTATCACGCCGACGGCCAGCGCGACATCGTGCTGGCGCTACGCAACCGCGCCGCCGCCCTCCCATGATTCCGTACGGCGACGGCGGGCACATCTTCGACCTGCCCGCCTGGGTGCCGGGCCTGGGCGGGCATCCCGTTCACTGGTTCGGCGTGCTTGTCGCGCTGGGCGTCCTCATCGGCGATCGCATCGTCGTGGCGGCGGGCCGGCAGCGGGGCCTCGACCCGAACGACGTCAAGTACCTGAACGCGCGCATCGTCATCGGCGGGTTCATGGTCGCCCACCTGGTGTCGGTGATCTTCTATTACCCCGAGCGAATCGCCGAGGACTGGAGGGTCTTGATCAACCCGTTCGCCGGGCTGTCGTCGTTCGGCGGCTTCCTGGGCGCGTTCCTGGCGTATCTCTACTTCACCAAGAAGGCGAAGGTCGATCGCCTCCTCTACGCCGATTCCGTCGCGCTCGGCCTCTCCGTGGGTTGGATCTTCGGACGCAGCGGCTGCTTCACGGCGCACGACCATCCGGGCCGCCGCATCGCCGCATCGTTCCCGTTGTCAGTCGCGTTTCCCGACGGACCGCGCATCGATCTCGGCCTGTGCGAGCTGCTGTTCACGATCGTGTTGACCGCGATCCTGTTCAAGTACAACCGCAAGCCGCGACCGCCCGGCCGGATCATCGCGCTCGCGATGTTGATCTACGCGCCGGCGCGATTCGCGCTCGACTTTTTGCGGGCGACAGATGTGGCCCGCCCGGACCGCCGCTACGCGGGGCTGACGCCGGCGCAGTGGGCCTGCGTCGCGACCGCCGCGCTGGGCGTCTATCTGTGGCGCCGCCGCCAGCCGCCTGAAAAGCCCGCGCCGTCCGAACCGCCCGCAACGACCGCGCCGCCGCCCGCACAGGTAGGCTGAAGCCCACCCCGGGTGACACGACGATCACGTGACACGACGATCACGTGCGCCCCATTGCTTGAGCGCTCGGCCAGAACGGCCGACGCTAACGCGCATGACGCAAACACAGAAGGGGTTCCTGGGGCTCCTGTCCGCGATCGCGCTGGCCCCGATGCTTTCCACCTGCGGCAGCGGCGCGCTCGCAAGTTGCGGCAAGGTGCAACCGTGCGGCGGCGACGTCGTCGGAAGCTGGACGATCAACGGCGAGTGCGTCGACACCTCATCGATAACCATGCAGGTCAGCGGCGCGTGCCCGGGCGTAAGCATCGATGCCTCGGGCATCCGCATCACCGGCAACGCGACGTTCAACGCGGACATGACGTACACGATGAACGAGATGATCTCGGCCTCCATCAGCGAGTCGATCCCGGCGTCATGTCTGAGGATGAACGGCGTCACGGTGACGTGCGCGCAGCTCGATCAAGCCATCCAGCAGGAGCTCACGAAGCAGCCGGGGGTCTTCCAGTCCGCCCATTGTTCCGGCCTCGGGTCCTGCACCTGCACGCTCGTCCTCAATCCGCAGACCATGAACGAGACCGGCACCTACACGACGTCGGGCATGTCCATCGCGCTGAACGGCTCGACGTCAGAGTACTGCGTCCAGGGGAACCAGCTTCACCTCATCTCGCTGAACACCACCATGCCGATGGGCCCGATGGGACAGGCGAACATCACCGCCGACATCGTGCTGACGCGAAACTAGTCGCTCCGCGCCGCAGGCGCGGTGTGCGACTATTGTTTTTTCAGGTAGCCGCGATCCCGCGCTTCGCGCGGGGGCGGCTAGTCGAGCAGCGCCGGCGGTGCTGCTTCCAGATTGCGGTGTGCACGATGCGAGCATCGGGCCGGATCGCGAGGATTCCCACCGTCGGTGCGGATGGGCTCAAGGTCCCGTCGCGTTAGTACGAAGAGGAGTCCATGCGTTTACGTTCTGCGTTGATCCTTGCTCTC
>DATMZL010000287.1:0-9554 GCA_035607075.1 Polyangia bacterium | reverse complement strand
CAGTACGACCCGCACGTCGTTTCGCTGTGGTGCGCGTCGTAAAGGCCCGTCCCGCCGAAGTAGGCGAGGGTGGCGAACCCGGCCAGCGCGAACCCCCCGAAGACATAGTCGGAGCGTTCGAGCCGGAAGGGTTTCGGGGCCGTCTCGCGCGCCGCCAGCTGCGCCGCGGTCGGCAGCGGGGGCGCGAATTCGACTTCGATCGGGCGATCCTTGACGCCCTCGCTGGCAAGGATCTCGCGCTCGATCACCGGCCAGGGCGGCGACTCGAACCGGAACTTGTGCAGCCCCGGATCGATCTCCAGCGCGAAGCCGGTCAGGCGCTCCGTCGCCAGCTTGCCGTCGATGAACACCTTCACGTCCAGGACGTCTGCGCCGCGCGCCCGCGCCGTCACGACCAGCGACGGGATGCTGTGCGACACCTGATCCAGCCAATCGACGCAGTCCGCCCGGATCGCCGACGGACAGGCGACGCCCGAGCACGCGCGGAGCGCAGCGCGGGAGTCCAGGAGGCGACGGGCGCGGCGCGCGACCTGCGCTTCCTCGTAGCGCGACAGGCATTCGGTCTTCGCCGTGTCCGCGCCGTCTGCGGTCGGCGCCGGGGTCGCCGACTCGTTCGCCGCGGCGGCGCTCGAGAGATCCGGTTCAGCGGCCGAAGCGGCTGCCGGCCAGACCGTGGCGCACGAGAACGCGACCGCGACCAGCGCGTGGGTCCCGCGCGCGCGACGGCCGATCACATGCATTCGGGTCTGAACCTTTTGATGCCGTCGGAATCGACGAAGAACGGGTGTGCGCAATCGACGGCCGGCGTCCGCGGCGGCACCGTGGGCGGGACCGTGGGCGGGACCGTGGGCGGGACCGTGGGAACGATCGCCGGCGCGCTGCTGGGCGGCGCCGCAACCGCTTGAGGCCGCTTCGCGGCGGCCGGCGCCGTCGTCCGGGCGCCACCCGTCGGGCGTAAAGCCCTGGGCGGGGCGACGGGCGCGGTCGCAATCTCGTCGGGCTTCGCGGTCGCGTCGGGTGACGTCGCGGTCAGGTTCGTTTGCGGCTTCGCGGCCGGCGCGGCCGGGACAGGCACTTCGTGCCGCGGCGGTGCGATCGCCGGTGTCGCCGAATTCGCCTCGGTCGCCACCGAGGCGACGCGTGCGACCACGGCGCCGATCAGCAGGAGCACGGCCGCGGCGGCGATGCCGGCGGCGATCATGCGACGCTGCCGTACCACCGCCGGCAGCACGCGCGTCTCGCCCGTGCCGCTCACCGCGGGCAACCCCTTCGCCATCGACGCGCGACCGAGCTTGGTTTCGATCGTGCGCTTGGTCTCCGCGCGCACGTCCTCGAACAGCCGTTCGATCATGGCGCCGATCTCGCGCTGGTTGGCCTCCAGCCTCAGCTCGGCCATCGCCGCCTCCAGGTCGTCGGCCAGCTGGCGCGCCGTCGCGTAGCGATCGCCGGGTGCCCGCGCCAGCGCGCGCCGCGCGATGCGCGCCAGCGCCGCGGGCACGTCCGGCCGCACGATCTCGGGCATCGGGAGATCGCCGGCCAGGACGCGGGCGCGGATCTCGTGCTCGGGCAGCGACTTCCACATCCGCTCGCCCGTCAGCGCCTCCCACAGGATCACGCCCGCCGCATACACGTCGGCGCGCCGGTCCAGCTTGTCGCCGGCGATTTGCTCGGGCGCCATGTAGCGCAGCTTCCCCTTCACGGTTCCCACCTCGGTCTCGACCAGCGATCGCTCTAGCTTCGCGATGCCGAAGTCGAGCACCTTGGAGTGTCCTTCGACGGTGACGAACAGGTTGTGGGGCGAGACGTCGCGATGCACGACACCCAGCGGTGTGCCGTCGAAGTCCGCCAGCTCGTGCGCCGCGTGCAGCCCCGCGAGCGCGTCGGCGATCACGCGCAGCTGCATGGCCAGCGTGAAGCCACCCTGCTTGCCGCGGACGATCACCTGCGACAGCGGCTGGCCGTCCAGGTACTCCATCACCAGCACCGGCGCGCCGTCGACCTCGATGACCTCGTTCGTCTGGACGATGTTCGGGTGATGCAGGCGCGCGGCGAGGCGGGCCTCGCTGACGAACATCAGGCGAAACTCGTTGTCGCTGGCGAGGCTCTTGCGCAGCACCTTGACGACGACCAGCTTGGTGAACCCGCTCGGTCCGTCCGCGACCGCGAGGTACACGTCCGCCGTTCCGCCCTGTCCCAACGGCAGCACGATCCGGTACTTCCCTACCGCCTCGACCGTCCCCAGTTCCCCGCGCAAATCGAGCATTTTTTTTGCGCCCGCAGTATAGACCGCGCCGGCCCTCTGTCACCCCATCCGGTGCAACGGCGGCTGCGTCCGTTGCGTCACGAAACCGTCAAACCACGCGTGTACGACGCGATTTTTCGATGATCGCGCGCCCTTGGCGATCATGGTGCGATTGGACCTATGTAGGCCTTGGCCGCGACGACGTTGTCGTACCACTTGCGCGCTTCACCGTTCGGGTTGGAACCGATGTGGAACGACAGCCCGAAGCGGTCAATCTTCAAGGTGGCGACGTCGCGCAGGCGCAGGCCCGGGAAGTCAGCCACCAAGACGCCGTCGAGCCACACGGCGATGCGGCCGTCGCGCTGGCCGGGCGTGTTGGCCTTCAACATGTATTCGTAGCAGTACCAGCGATCCAGCTGGGTGATGATGTTCGGCCGGCTGACGAACCCGGCGCCGTAGGTGAACTTGATGCTGGTGTTGGGCGAGACGTCGCCGTTCGGGAAGAAGTGGTCGCCGTACTGACTGCGCTGCTCCGGGTGATAGAGGTAGATGTTGAGATCGCCGGGCGACGGCGTCGCCGCCTCGCCGCGCCAGTTCTCCAGGTTGGCGAGGAACTTGTTGGTTCCGTCGGCGGGGACGCCGGGCGTCGCCTGGTTGCCGATGAAGTAGTGCGCCGAGATGCTGGACCCGTTGTGGCTGGAGCCGACGACGTCGTAGGGCGGCATGAACTTCGAGTAGTAGCGAAGGAACAGCACGTCCTGTTCGGGGTTGACCAGCTTGTCGGTCCCGTCGGACAGCTCCGCTGTCTGCTGCGGGAGCGTGAACTGCAGGGCCTTGCTGCCGCGGTAGACGTTGGCGGGATCGGTCGTGATGTCGACGTCCTGGTTCTGGTAGACGGCGTCCCAGCGGTTGTTCAGATCGGCGCCGCGCGTGTAGCCCTCGAAGTCGTCGGCGAAGATGACGTCCGGGTCGCTGCCGATGCCGACGTCGCCCGGGTGCCGGCTGCCGATGCCGGTGTTGCCTTCAGGCAGCGCCGTCGCGCCGCCCGTGCCTGACGTGCCCGCGCCGCCGGACGTGCCGGCGCTGCCGGACGTGCCCGCGCTGCCGGACGTGCCGGCGCCGCCCGACGTGCCTGCGCCGCCCAGCGCCCCGCCGCCGCCCGTACCCGTGCCCGAGCTACCGCTCGAACCACAGCCGGCAGCCGCGGCCGCGACGCCGCATGCAAGCACGAGCAGAGCGAATCTGGTGATGGGTCGGACCACCGCGGCGTCGATCTTACGCCCCTTCGCGAGTCGGTGATACCGTGCCCTCGTCCATGTTCTCGGCCCTGTCCGCGCGCGCCCGCCTGCTGCTGAAGATCAGCTTCATGGTGACGTTCGCCGAGGCGATGCTGGTGCCGATGTACGCCGCCTTCGCCGAGAAGGTCGGCGGCAGCATCCTCGACGCGGGCATCGCGTTCGCGGTGTTTTCGATGGCGACGGGCAGCGCCGTCGCGCTGATCGGCACGCGTCCGTGATTCCAGCACAACATCAAGCGATTCCTGATGCTCGGCTTCGTGACGTCGGCCACGTGCGACATCTCGTACATCTTCGTGCGCGACAAGTGGCAGCTGTTCGGCGCGCAGATCGTCGCGGGGTTCGCCACGGGTATGATCGAGCCGACCTGGGACGCGCTGTTCACCGACGACATCGAGCATTCGTCGGCCAAGCACTGGTCGATCTGGGCAGGCGGCACGCACCTGACCACGGGCGCCGCCGCGCTTGTCGGCGGCGTCATCGTCGCCTACTTCTCGTTCTCGATCCTCTTCGCGACGATGGCAGGCATCGACGCGCTCGCGCTGTTCGTCGCCTGGAAAGGGCTCCGCGAAACCCCGTCGGCGTGAGGGGCTTACCCGCAGTCGCTTTCGCAGATGCACCCGACGCCGGTGCAGCAGCTTGGAAGGTTGCGGCAGGCGTCCAGGCAGGCGGCGCACGCCGCGCCCCCACCGCTTGTCGCGCCGCAAACCAGGGTGCGGACGCAGATGTTTCCGGCCGTGTACGTGTGACTACCGACCGAATACGTGCAGTTGTGGCACGAGCGGTAGGGCGTGCCGTTCGCATCGTGCAGGCCCGTGCAGTCGGCGTGCGTCGTGCACGGCTTGCTGCATTCTTTCGAGGTTACGCCCAGCGGCCCGGCGCATGTCAGGCCCACGTCGCAGTCGCTCGCCGTCGTGCACGGGTAGCCGAGCGGGCGACGCGTCGGTGCGGTCGGGCAGCTGTTTCCACCGCAGCCATCGCACGCGCCGATGTTGCCGCACACCGGCTGGCAGGCGGCCGGGCCCAGGTTCCAGGGCTGCGAATGCATCACGCAGCCGGTATTCGAGGCGCCTTTCAGCTCCCAGTGCGCGACCTGGCCGCTCCCCTGCTGCACGATCGACAGGGTGTGGAAGCAGAGGCCCGCGGTGTCGCACTGGTATTCCGTCGCGCACCACTTGTTGATGAGCGAACACGAGTTGTCGTACGGGCCCTTGACCTCTGGAATGTCCGGCCCCGACCAGGGATCGCCGCACGGATGACCGGCGATGCTGGCGAGACGGCCGTTGGCGATCACGATCTGGATCGGCTGGTTGGCCGAGTCCGTCACGTCGTACGTCCCGTCGGGCGCGAGGCAATCGACGGGGAACGGCGGCGTCATCACCTGGCCGCCGGCGCCGCCACTGCCCGTACCACCGGTGCCGCCCGTGCCTGTGGCGTTTCCCGGCCCCCCCGAAGACGAGCAACCCGCCAGCGCCGCGCCCGCGATCAGCAGTATCCGTGCCCTCCCCGCCCGCATGCCGCGATTATAGGGGGGCGGGCCGCTCGTTCGTCAAACCGTTCCGCTACTCGTCCTTCGATCGGGCGGCCTCCGCCATCCAGTCCTTGATGTGGCGTGTGAGCTGATCGAGCTGACGTCGGGCGGTGTCCTGCGCGCCGGGATGTCCGTCCAGCATCTCGCTGCGCGCGGCCGGATAGCTGTCCGAGAGCGCCTTCAGGTACGCGTCGTAGTCGCCCAGCAGGTTCGAGTTCGTGCCCCAGCGATCGATCTGCGTGATCAGGCGGCGGATCTCGGCGTCCGTCGCCGGCTGTCGCTTCTGCGCCGCGAGCACAGCCGCCTTCGTCCGCGCGCGATCGTAACGGGCGCGCGCCGCGACCAGCAGCTTCAGCACCGCGCGGTGATCCTTCAGGCGGTCGCGATCGTAGAACAGCTTGCGCTCGTGCTCCTCCGCCTCCAGGTGGGCACGCCACTGGGCGCTCGACTTCGCGGCCTTTACCGGATCCTCGGGCGGCATCGGGTCGGCGTGCGCCGGCTGCCAACGAGCGTCCGCCGCCAGCGCCACGCCTGCGGCGCACGCGATCGCGAGCAAGCGCTTTCCGGTCACGGCTCCGGTCACGGCGCTTGGGAGCCTACCGCGACTACGGGCCCGCCGCCCCTACCGCGCGCGAGAAGTAGATGTCGCCGCCGTCGCCCGAGCGCCGCGTGTCCTCCCAGACCACGAGCACGTCGTTGCCCGAGACCGCGATGCCCTTGTAGTCGCCGAGGAAGTCGGTGTTGGCGCTGCCGTGTCCGTCGGTGATCTGCATGTTGGGCTCGAAGCCCTTGGTCGGATCGGCCGAGCGCGCATACCAGGTCTCGTTGTTGCCGCCGTCGCGGAGGTCGGTCCAGGCGACGTGGACGCGGCCGTACTTGTCGACGGCGACCCACGACTCGAACTGGCGCGACGCCGCGGTGTTGTCGTTCACGCGGATCGGCGACGACCAGGTGTCGCCGCCGTCCTTCGAGTAGAGCAGCCAGACGTCGTCGTCGCTCTGGCCGCCGGTCATGCGGCTGGCCCAGGTGATCGCGACGTACTTGCCCGTCGGGTCCGCCGCCGATCCGACGATCGGGTGCTGGCGCGGGTTGCAGCTGAAGCAGAACGTGCCCATGTTCGCGACGAGATCGCGCGTCGCCTCCCAGGTGTCGCCGTTGTTCTTGCTGCGCAGGTAGCGGAGCTGGTTGTTCTGCGAATCCAGGTTGTACGGCACGTGCACCAGGCCCGTGTTCGACGTCGTGATGCCGGTGCCGTGAATGATGTTGCCCGTCGACTGGGTCGGTCCCCAGGTCATGCCGTGGTCGGTCGACCGCTTGATGCCGCCCGGGTTGCCCAGCCACGACACGAACACGACGCCGTCGGTGACGCCGCCGCCGCCCCACGGCTTGTCGGGCGCGCTGCCGATCGTGCGGACGGCTGACCACGTGACGCCCTTGTCGGTCGACGTCATCATCCGGATGTTCCCGGTCGTGGTGCTTCCGCTGATGGTCAGGTACTCCTGACAGATCGCGTACATCGTCCCGCCGCCGTCGATCGCGACGGCCGGATCGCCGACGAACATCCCGGTGTTGTTCGGGATCGAGACGTTTTTGCTCCACGTTTGACCGCCGTTGGTCGAGAACGAGAATCCGCACACGCGCGTCGAGCGTTCGTCCATCCAGCCCGCGAGCGCGAGGCCGTTCGGACCGGTCGCGAGCGCGACCTCGGATTGGCGACCGCTGCCGGTGTCGTCGTTCAGCCGGACGTTGGGCGACCAGGTGACGGTTGGTCCGGGCGGCACGCCGCCCGTTCCGCCGCTGCCAGCGGTGCCGGTGGTGCCGCCACGGCCTGCCGCCGATCCCGCGACGCCGGTCGTGCCGCCCGCCGCTGTACCGGCCATCCCGCCCGCGCCGCCGCGGCCTGCGCCGCCGCCGATGCCGCCTGCGCCGCCGCGGCCCGCGCTGCCGCCGGTGCCACCAGCGCCGCCGCGGCCCGCGGTGCCCGTCGTCCCGCTACCCGCGGCGCCGGTCGTGCCTGCGTCGCCGGTTGTCCCTGCGCTGCCAGTCGTGCCGGCGTTGCCCGTCGTGCCGGCATCGCCCGTCGAAACGTTGCCGGCTGCGCCTGTGGTGCCGGCCGCGCCGCTCGTTCCCGCGGCGCCCGTTGTCATGCCGCCAGCACCGCCCTGTCCGGTGCCGCCGTCGTGGGAGCCGTTGCCTTCGTCCGTTTCACCTGCACAGGACGCCGCCGAGACGACCGCGAGGCAGATGAACGCAAACCGGAACTGCGCGCCTTTTGGGGATCTCACAATTGTCTAATGTCCGCCCTGGTGGGTTTTGGTGGGCAAAATCCCCCGGGAGTCCGCGTGGATACGGACCGCGATCAGCAGCGCAGTCGATGCGACCAAGAAAATCAGGACCGTCCAGATCGGCAGCTTCATCCAGGTGTGCAGCGCGAACGCCGCGGCCATCTGAGCGCCGCCGATTCCGGACATCACCGTCGCGCCGCCGACCCCGCGCCTGAAGATCAGCTGGTGGATGATGATCAGCGAGTATCCGCCCAGGAACCAGAGCGTGAACGGATGGCGCCACAGCGTCCAGCCAGCGCCGACCAGCGACCACGCGAGAAACGGCAGGTACGCCAGCAACAGAATCAGAGCCATTTCGCGCCTCCGCGCGGCTGATTGCATGCGCGCGAAGCTAGCACGCGGACCCCTCACCCTAACCCCCCTAACCCTCTCCCGGGGCGAGGGGACCTGAGCTCACGCGAGCAGCAACCGGCCCGCATCCGTGGGCGTGGCCGCGAGCGCGTCGGGCTGCTCGGCGGCGAGGCGCGCGGCGGCGACGTATCCCCACGTCGCGGCGATCGCGCGCGCGCCGAGGGCCCGCGCCGTGCGGACGTCCGGCACGCCGTCACCGACGACCGCGGTGCGCGCCGGTTGCGTCCCGGCGGTCGCGACCAACGATCGCGCGGCCGCCGGATCGGGCTTGCGCGCGAAGCCATCGCCGTCGCCGATGGTGGCGACGAAGCGATCCGCCAGCGAAAGATCCTGCAGCAAGCGGCGCGCGATGTCGCCCGGCTTGTTGGTGAGCACAGCCGTTGCGACGCCCGCCGCGCGCAGCGCCGCCAGCGTCTCCGTGATGCCGGAATAGACGATGGATCGATCGCTGACGTGCGCGCGGTAGGCGGCCAGGAAGGCGGCGTGCAGAGCGTCGATGTCCGCGTCCGCGCCGGCACGCTTGAGCGCGCGCCGGATCAGCTCACGCGCGCCGTCGCCGACCATCTCCTTGACGACCGCCAGCGGCGGCGCGGCGACGCCGGCCCCGTCCAGCGCGACGCCGAGCGCGCCCGCGATGTCGGGCGCCGTGTCGACCAGCGTTCCATCCAGATCGAAGATCACCAGGTCGATGTCAGCCACGGCGGTCGAAGTGTAGCCTTCAGCCGGCGATGTCGACGCCCGTCGGGTTCAGCGTGGCGTCAGGGTGACCATGATGGCGTGTCCCCAGAAAAGCTGGCCGTCGAACAGTGGGTCGGGCGGCGGCGTCATTCGTCGTACGGATAGTCGGCGCTGCCCGATGCGATCATCGCGCGCACGAAGTGCGTCGCGAGCAGCACGAAAGCGGCGAGGAAGAACAGACCCATCGCCCACTTCGGAAGCCCGAGCCAAGCGTGCAGCGCGTACGCCGCCAGCGCGTGCGAAGCGACCAAGCCGCCGAACAGCGTCGCGGTCCCGAGCGATCCCATCAGCAGGCCGAACAGCCCGACGATCGCCATCCAGACGAAGAACATCACGAGCGCGGCCACGTTGTGCCACATCATCCAGCCCGCCCCGGCGACCGAATAGACGAGGAACGGGACGTACGCGACGAACAGCAGTCGGCCCGTACTCCTTCGCAGCGGCGCCTGCGAGTCCATCGTGGATCAGGCTAACACGACGTGCGCAGGCAGCGGCGACCCTGCTATCCGATCTCCGGCGTCGACGTCGGCGTCGCCCAGGTCGCGCGCAGGCGCGCCGCGACATCGATCCGCGGCGCGCGCGGCGCGGACGGCGGCGCGTCGGGATCCTGACGGTCACCGTTCGATTGCGGCACGACGCGCGCGAACCTGTCGACGATCGCGTCGGGGATGAAGCGCGTGCGCGGCGTGAACACGTGGCGATCGCCCAGCCGGTGCTGCTGGCGGATGAAGAAGCGCAGCGGGTGGATGACGGCGAGGAAGTTCTTCGCGCGCGTCATCGCCACGTAGAGCAAGCGGCGCTCCTCTTCGATCTCGGCGGGCGTGCCGACGGCCAGGTCCGACGGGATGCAACCGTCCGCGGCCGAGAGCACGAACACGCTGTCCCATTCCTGGCCCTTCGCCGAATGGATCGTCGACAGGATCAGGTAGTCCTCGTCGAGGTGGGGCGCGGCCGCCTCCGCGCCCGTGCCGGCCGGCGGGTCCAGCGTCAGCTCAGACAGGAAGCGCTCGCGCGTCGGCGCCGCCGCCGCGAGCTGCTCCAGCTGTTCGAGG
>DATMZL010001488.1:0-2443 GCA_035607075.1 Polyangia bacterium | reverse complement strand
CGACGTTGAAGCGGCTGCCGTCCCAGTGCATCGCGTAGCTGTCGTGCGGCTGCAGCCAGACGTCGTCGGGGCCGGTGCCGTGGATGGCCACCCAGCTGTTGAACCCCAGCGTCATCTGGTAGCGAACGGTCGTCAGCGTCGTGCCGTTCCAGCGCATGATCAGATCGTCGTCGCCGCCGATCCAGACGTCGTTCGGGCCCGATCCCCAGACGGCGTTGAGGTGGGAGCGATATCCCGACGGCAGTTGCCGCCACCGCTGTCCGTCGAACCGGAGGATCAGTCCCCAGTCGCCGACCGCCCAGACGTCATTGCGCGCGGCCGCCCACACGCCGTTGAGACGGTTGCCCTGGACGCGCGGGTAGACCCAGCACCACCCCTCGTCGCCGCAGATCTTGTCGCGATCGGGACCGTCATTGCCGCCTACTTCGCCGCCCACTTCGCCGCCCACTTCGCCGCCCACTTCGCCGCTCGCGTCGGGCGCGCGATCGACCGCCAGATCGTCTGCGAGATCTGCGGCGAGATCGGGCGCGCGGTCGGCGGGCATCTCGGCGGCGAGATCGGGCGCGCGATCGGCGGACGTGTCGGTGCCCAGGTCGGGTGGGCGATCGGTCGATCCGACGTCGCCTGCGTCCGCCGCGGCCAGGTCTCGCGCGTCGTCGATCGCGACATCGACCGCGGCGTCGGCGGGCGCGGTTCCGGTGTCGCCGGCGATGTCAGTCGCGACATCGTTCCCGAGGTCGACGCCGACATCGGGGGCCGCATCCGCTGCGACGTCGCCGCGTCCATCGCCCGATCCATCCATCCTTGCGGTCGAGCCGCCGCAGCCCGCGATCGCGACCATCGCCGCCACCACCCAGCCCCACGCGCTCGCCCGCACCAGCATGATTCGCGATCGGCATTCTGCCGGGATCGCCCGGACGCGCCAAGCGCCCTCTCAGTGATCGTGATCGCGGTCGCGAGTCCGACCGCGCGACAGCAGCAGCGACAGCAGGGAGGCGCCCCCGAACAGCGCCACCATCGTCCAGAACAGGCGGTCGGTCGGGTGGGCGGCGTAGCGCGCGAAGCCCCGGCCGAGCGCCGGCGCTGCGAGCACGGTCAGCAGCATCTGGCGGCGCGGGTTGTAGCGGATGCCGCCGAAGCGCTCGCTGACGAATTCCAGCGTCACCGGCAGGGGCAGCAGGTAGAGCAGGGTGCGGTCCCATGCCTCAGGCCAGTGCGCCCCGAACAGCGACGCGATCGCGACCGCGAACGCCAGCGGGTAGAGCACGGCGCAGCGCCGGCAGATGTGATGGCGCCCGATCCGGAAGCAGCGGTCGTACTGGCTGGGCGGGTGGTGAGCGAGGAACAGCGCGTTCAACGTCGGGTCTACTCGGTGCCGCCCGGCAGCGTGTAACGGTGTTTGAAGGTCTGCCCGGGTTTGACCACGATCGATTCGCTTTCGGCGATCTGCAGATCGGGGCGCTTGAAGTCGATGCGGTGCGCGCCGCAGTCGACGGGGACGTCGACGAACGGTGTGTGCTTGCCGGTGTTCTTGCCGTCGATCCACACCTCGGACCACGGGACGGAGTTGACGCTCATCGTGCACGGTTGCGCGTCCGCGGCGGTGTCTGCGACGGCCGGGGTCGACGCGGGCCGCGGCAGCCGGCTCGGGCGGCGCGCGGCCACCGGGGCCTCGAGGGCGGTCGTGACGATGGAAGGGCAGGCCGGCAGCGGAACGATCCAGGGAGGGACCATGGTCGCCATGCTCGCCATCGCGGCGCGCGGCGGCACCGTCCGCGGGCGCCCGCCGCCGCCCGCGCCCAGCGCCCAGATCAGGACGACGACGGCCGACAGGGCCGCGATGCCGCCCGACATCGGCAACGCGAGATCGCGCGGGCGCTTCACGCGCCACGTCTCCCGCGCCTGCCGCCACCGCGGCGACATCAGGACCGCCCGCGCCGACGCCAGCAGGCGATCGCCGAAGGGCATCGTCCGGGCGCGGCGCTGCGTCGGCACGTGCCGCCCCGTCGGCGTGCGCGCGTCCAGCGCTTCGAGCAGCTCGTCCGCGTCCTGCCAGCGCTGGCCCGGGGACAGGGCCAGCGCCCGTGCGATGACGCCCTCGAGCGCGCCCGCGTCGACGCCCTTGCGTCGCGGCGTCGGGCGATCGGCGGACATGACCTGCTCGAACAGCTGTTCGTCCGCCGCGGCCGCGAACGGCGGCTCGTCGGTGAGCAGCTCCGTGAAGAGCAGACCGATCGCGTGTACGTCCGTCCACGGACCCGTCCGCGAGTACGTGATCTGTTCGGGCGCCGCGTAGTCGGGCGAAAAGCCGGTGGCGCCGCTGCTGCGCCCGACGCGCGTGTCGCCGATCGGATCGCCTTCCATGATCTTCGCGATGCCGAAGTCGAGCATTCGCAGCATCGGTCCGGCGTCGGAGTCGACGATCATGATGTTCGCTGGCTTG